>DUSG01000030.1 GCA_012842725.1 Clostridiales bacterium | reverse complement strand
CTTAGAATAATTGGAGGATTTGAGACGGCCGATTCAGGTGACGTGATTTTTGAAGGAAAAAGGATTAACGATCTTCCTCCCTATAAAAGGAACCTGAATACGGTATTTCAAAAATATGCCTTATTTACTCATATGAATGTATATGAGAATATAGCGTTTGGTTTAAAAATCAAGAAAATGGATAAAAAGGAAATCGATAGAAAAGTCAAGGAGGTTCTTAAACTAGTTAATCTCCAAGGTTATGAAAACAGAGAAATAGATTCATTGAGCGGAGGGCAACAACAGAGAATTGCCATTGCTCGAGCTTTAGTAAATGAGCCTCAGGTTTTGTTGTTAGATGAACCTTTAGGGGCTCTTGATTTGAAGTTAAGAAAGGACATGCAGCTGGAACTGAAAAGAATACAGCAAAGTCTTGGAATAACTTTTATTTATGTTACTCATGATCAGGAAGAAGCTCTTACCATGTCAGATACAATAGTGGTTATGAAAGACGGTATGATTCAGCAGATTGGAACTCCGCAAGATATATATAATGAACCTGTAAATGCTTATGTGGCAGATTTTATTGGTGAAAGCAATATTATCGACGGAGTGATGGTTGAAGATTATTATGTAGAGTTTGCAGGCAGAGGATTCAAATGTTTGGATAAAGGTTTCGAACCTTATGAAAAAGTAGACGTGGTCATAAGACCTGAAGATATAAAATTGGTGCCGGTAGGAGAAAGCATGCTGGAAGGTGTTGTGGAATCGGTAATATTTAAAGGCGTTCATTATGAAATGATAATACAAGGAAACGGTTTGCGATGGATGGTGCACAGTACAATGATGGAGCCGGTAAATACAAGGGTAGGGATGCTAATTACTCCCTATGATATTCATATAATGAAGAAGGTGAAAAAAGAATGAAGAAACACCTTTTGGCATATCCCTATGCAATTTGGCTTCTGATATTTACTGTAATACCATTGGCACTGATTTTATTTTACAGCGTTATTTCTTTTGATGAAGCAGGAATGCATTTTACTCTCAATAATTTTAAGAGAGTGTTTGAACCGATATATTTGTCAGTTTTCTGGCGTTCAATAAAGATAGCGGCTAAAAGTACTATCATATGCTTGATACTTGGTTATCCTATGGCAATGATACTGGCAAGTAGAAGGTTAAGTAAAAAGAGCTTTCTGGTGGTTTTGTTTGTAATACCTATGTGGATGAACTTTCTTGCCAGAACCTATGCATGGATGACACTGCTTGAGAAAAACGGGCTTATAGCTACTATCTTCAGTTATTTTGGTATAGAACTACCTTCCTTATTGTATACTGAAAGCGCGGTTATTTTAGGGATGGTATATAATTTTTTGCCTTTTATGGTTCTGCCTATTTATTCTGTTTTAGTTAAAATTGATAAGGCAGTGCTGGAAGCGGCAGAGGATTTGGGAGCGCCTCCTGTAACAGTATTCAGGAGAATCATATTTCCATTGAGCCTGCCCGGTGTTTCGTCAGGTATAATAATGGTATTTATGCCTGCCCTCACTACTTTTGTAATATCAAGGCTTTTAGGTGGAGCTCATTTTACCCTTATAGGAAATCTTATAGAGCAGCAGTTCGTGACTACCATGGACTGGGGATTTGGTTCTGCACTATCTGTTGTGCTGATGCTCATTATCTTGTTTAGCATGGGCTTTACCATGAGATATGAAAAGGAAAACGAAGGGGGCGGTTTGTGGTGAAAACGGCATTGAAAAGAATTTATACTTTTTTGATTTTTTCTTTTTTATATGCCCCTATAATTGTTCTTATAGTATTTTCCTTTAACGAATCAAAATCAAGGGCTCATTGGACAGGCTTTACTTTAAAATGGTATGTGGAAATGTTTAAAGATCGTCAGATTATGACATCTTTGTATAACACAATAACAATTGCATTGGTATCCTCGATTATTGCTACCGTTTTAGGAACTATCGCTGCTGTAGGTATTCATTACATGAAGAAAACTCCTAGAACGATAATGATGAATCTTACTTATTTGCCTGTATTGAATCCTGATATTGTAACCGGAATATCATTGATGCT
>DUSG01000242.1 GCA_012842725.1 Clostridiales bacterium | reverse complement strand
TTACAATGAAAAAAGGTTTCAAAAAAGATTAGGATGCATGGCTCCTTTGGAATATCGAAACCATACATCCTAATATACATAATATTTTAATTAAATTAACTGTCTACTTGACAAAAGTCAGTTCAATAACGGCACTTTATTTTTAGATGAAATTGCAGATTTACCTTTACATCTTCAGGCCAAACTTCTCAGAGTTCTTCAGGAGAAAAAGATTGACAAAATAGGCAGCAAAATGCCCATAGAAGTAAATGTTAGAATAATATCTGCAAGTCATAAGAATCTTGAAGAGATGGTAAAAAGAAACGAGTTTAGAGAAGATCTGTATTACAGATTGAATGTTATTCCTTTGCATTTGCCCTTGTTGAAAGAAAGAGGAGATGACATATTGCTATGTTCTCAGTATATAATTAAAAAACTGTGCTATAAGATGAACAAGCCAGAGAAATATATATCTAAAGAAGTGGAAGAAAAGTTCATGAGCTATGACTGGCCTGGGAATGTAAGAGAGCTGGAAAATGTGCTCGAGTATGCAATAAATTTCACTGATGACGACGAAATCGGTTTAAACGATTTGCCTGAATATTTTTTAAAGAATATAGAAAAAGCGAATAAAACGAATGAGATTATAAATGTGGATGCTATTGACATAGAAAGCATAACAAGTTTAGAAGAGTTAACAAAAGAGTATGAGAAAAACATACTAAAAAAACTTGTGGATATATACGGGGATACCATAGAAGGAAAAAGAAAAGTTGCTCAAAAGCTTAATATAAGTGTCACTACGCTGTATAGAAAATTAAATGATTATCAATAGAGTATATAACAAAAATTGGTTGACTTAATTTTAACATAGTTATATAATTAAAATATAGTAAAATATTATTTAATATAAGTAAAAAAGAGGTGTTTCTATGAAAACCAGAAAGCTATTGATGATACCTGGCCCAACACCAGTAGCGAGATCCATCCAGGATCAAATGGGCAGAGAGACAGTGGCCTTTGGCGATCCAGCTTTTGTTAAAGACTTCAAGGAATTGATAGAAGACTTAAAGGTTATGTTTAAGTGCAGCGGTGAGGTTTTTGTATTGGCAGGCTCAGGAACACTGGGAATGGAAACTGCTATTGCCAATGTTACAAAGAGCGGCGACAATGTATTAGTAGTATCCCATGGATTCTTCGGTGACAGATTTATTGATATATGTACCAGAAAAGGATTAAATGTTGATGTACTGTCGGCTGAGTGGGGAGATATTGTACCTGTTGAAAAGATAAGGGAAAAACTGAAAGAGAAAAAGTATGCGGCCATGACGGTAACTCATGTAGATACATCCACGGGAGTATGCGCACCGGTGGCCGAAATCGGTAAAATGATGAAGGAATTCCCGGATACCATCTACATAGTAGACGGTGTATGTGCAACAGCAGGAGAACCTGAATATGTGGATGACATGGGAATAGACATATTGTTTACAGGTTCACAGAAGGCCTTTGGTGTAGCACCGGGTCTTACAATGGTGTGGGCTAATCATAAGGCATTGGAAAGAAGAAAGAGCCTGGGAACCATTCCTGAATCCTATATGGATTTTGAAAAATGGATACCTATCATGCATGATCCTTCCAAATATTATGCAACACCTGCAGTTAATCTTGTATGGGCTCTAAAGGAATCCGTCAGAATAATGAAGGAAGAAGGCTTGGAAAACAGATATGAAAGACACAGGAAATATGCCAGGGCCATGCAGTCAGCTTTGGAAGCATTAGGATTCAGATTGTTGGCAAAGGAAGGCTATAGAGCTGTGACTCTATCTAATTTAATATATCCTGAAGGAATTGATGATGCTAAATTCAGAGGATTACTGGCTGAAGAAGGCATTATGGTAGCAGGAGGTCTGGGACCTTATGCAGGAAAAATGTTCAGACTGGGCCATATGGGCAATATTGATAAACATGATTTGGTATCAGTAATTGCAACAGTTGAAAGAGCAGCATACAGAGTCGGTATGAATGTTGAACTTGGTAAGGGAGTAGCGATAATACAGAAAAGTTTAGTGGAATAGAAACAAAAAGCTGTTCGATTTCAAAATGGCCGAACAGCTTAGTTTGAAGACAAACTATACTATATCAGAATGGCATGTATATCTTTGCACTGGTTATGCATTTTGACAGTGCTACTACTTGCCTTTGGAAAAGTCTTAACGATGCCAAACGGTCATCCTTGACCTTTGCTTCGCAAATAATGGCACCTAAGCCGGCCTCCATGCCGGCTTTACAGACTTTTCATCAAAGGCTTCGCAGAGGCCTGTTACCAAAATGCATAAATGTGCATCGATATACAATGCCATTCTGCTTTATAGCCCCTTTGTCTACAGTCTTAGCTGTTTGGTTCCAATAGAACCAAACAGCTTTTATTATTGCAGAATTTATACACAATACTTATATTTTTTCTTCCTTAGGCACGGCAAACATCATTATTCCCCCGCCAATGACAAATAGAAGCATTACGCTTAAAACTCCGTAACGGGAATTACCGGTAATCTGGCTGAATATGGCGTATAGAGCAGGACCCATGATGGCAGCAAATTTGCCGAATATATCATAGAAGCCGAAGAATTCGTTGGCTTTTTCCTTAGGTATCATCTTACCGTAATAGGATCGGGACAATGCCTGTATACCACCCTGGGATGTGGCCACCAGGAATGCCAGAATCCAGAACTCAACAGCACTTTTCATGTTATATCCCACAAAACAAATCACTATGTATATTGCTATACCTATAAGGAGCATAGTTCTTGTACCCACCCTTTTTGCCAGCTTTCCATATATGATGGCGAAGGGAAAGGCTACAATTTGAGTCATAAGGAGTGCCAACAGCAATGAATTGCTTCCCACTCCCACGGAATCTCCGTAAACGGTTGCCATTTTTATTATGGTATGTACTCCGTCTATGTAGAAGAAATAGGCCAGAAGAAAAACAAACACCTTTTTATATTGCCTTATATTGACGAAGGTATTATAAAGCCTGAGGAAACTTTTCTTTATGAGATTATCTTCTTTTTCAATATAATATACCTGTTTTACGTTTTTTAGCATAGGTATTGAAAACACTATCCACCATATTGCAGTCAGCAAGAAAGAAAGCTTTACTGCAAGGCTTGAACTTATCCCTATCTTACTGCCGAACAATACAAGTCCTATTGATATGATAAATGGGATTGTGCTTCCGCCAATGTAGCCTAATGCGAAACCATAGGATGAAACGGTATCCATTCTTTCTTCTGTGGTTACATCTATTAAAAATGCATCGTAAAAAATATTTGCTGATGAGAATCCTATAACTGTAACCATGTAGATAATAAGTATTGCCATCCACTGTTCTGTAAAGCTGAGGGCAGCGGTAGACAAGGCTCCGAGGATGAAGAAGAATTTGAAAAACTGCATTTTCTTCCCTTTATAATCTCCCACCGTTCCCAAGATAGGGGCTAAAATGGCTACTATCATGGTAGCTATGGAATTGGCATATCCCCAGTAGGAATCTGCCATGTTAGGGCTTATACCGCTGTTTTTTGCAAGGGTTTTAAAAAATATAGGTAGTATTGCGGCCGTAATGACTACTGAATAGGCAGAATTGGCCCAATCATAAAACATCCAGCTTTTTTCTTCTTTGCTAAAATTTTTTAACATAGGCTTACCTCCAAAATAATGTTAGTTTAATTTTACTTTAGTTAATATATAAATAAAAGATGTATACTATAATTATGTTATAGATTAAGAAAATCAGGGTGGTGTTATTATGCCTGCGCTGCTGACCCACTATATTTGCGGAGATGAAGTGGTTAAAACCATAGATGTATCGGAAGTGATAAATGTCATTAATTCACATAGAAATATGTTCAATCTGGGAACTCAGGGACCGGATTTCTTCTTCTATCATAATGCTTGGCCCTGGTCTAAAGGGGAGAGCCTGTACCAAATAGGGGTAAAACTTCACTTTGAAAAAGTAAAAGCATTCTTTGATAATGCATTGGATGTAATAGATAAGGCAGAGGGAGAGGAAAGAGAAAAATTACAAGCCTATTTGTATGGATATGTATGTCACTATTCTCTAGATTTGCATACTCATCCGTATATATTTTATAAAACCGGTTTTGTCGTAGATGAAAATGAGGATAAAAGGAAGTTTGATGCAAATCACAGGAGATTCGAAGCAGAGTTGGATGTAATAATGGC
>DUSG01000241.1 GCA_012842725.1 Clostridiales bacterium | reverse complement strand
ATAAAACGAATGAGAATTGTTGCATTTAGGGCACTTTAATGATACAATTTTCTGCATGAGGACTTGCTCCTTTCTGGGAGATAATTTGTTTTGTTGCAGAAACATTGTACCAGAAAGTGTGGCAGGTCCTCAATTTTCATTTAACTTTACAAAACGGAATAATATCTTGGGAGGAATTATTATGAAAGAAGACAAAATCGAACAAATTGCTCTAGCGTTGGAAAAAGCAAAATTGGGCGAGTATGTTGAGATGATGTCAAAACCAGGGAAAATGCTCTTAAATAATTTTATTGCCGGACTGGCAAGAGGCTTTGGAATGGCAATTGGTTTTACAATTCTTGGGGCCCTTGCTTTATATTTTATGAGGGCGTTGGTTATGCTTAATTTGCCTTTTATTGGAGGGTTCATAGCAGAAATAGTAAAAATTGTTCAAGATCATTTATAGGAGGCAGAAATATGGATAGAAAAAAGATTATGGAGTTAGAAAACAAACTTATAAATATAAAAAAAGAGAGAGAAAAATCATTGAATAATGATCATTTGGGCTTGGGAGAATCCATCAGAGATAATACCAGTGAGTTATCTTCTTACGATAACCACCCTGGAGATTTAGGAACTGAGACCTTCGAAGCAGAAAAAAATATATCATTTAGAAACAATGATAAATTTGTAATTGCTGAGGTTGATGAAGCCTTGAGAAAAATCAAAAATGGAACATACGGATTATGTGAGCATTGCGGGAAGGAAATAACAGAAGAACGGCTTGATATAATTCCATATACAAGATTATGTATATCCTGTGAAGAAAAATTCCCACTAAAGGCAGAAGATCGAGAAAAAGGTAGACCTATAGAGGAGCAGGTACTTGAACCTCCATTCGGAAAATCTTTCAGAGATGATTCATTAGAGGATGATGTTATGTACGATGGTGAAGATACATGGGAGGATGTTAATGAATATAACGTTATTACATCTGATAATCCATTTAGCAAAGATGATAATATAGGATATGTGGAGGATGTTGAATCCATTAGCAATGAGCAATATAGAAAACAATTAGAATAATAATCGCATTTTATCTTTTTATGTGATATAATGTTTTTCTAGAACAAAGGGGGTATTTTATTGTCTTTGGCAATAATTATTGTTACAATTACAATTCTTGATCAATTTATAAAAATGAAAATCCTTGATAAACTAGCGCCTTACAAAAGCATTGAAGTAATAAAAAATTTCTTTTATCTTACATACGTTGAAAATACAGGGATATCCTTTGGTTTATTCAAAGGTAACAGGATTACTTTTATTATATTGACAATAATTGTTTGTATAATACTATTTTATTTTCTATATAAATTCAGAAATACTAATAAAGTTATTGCTATATGTATTGCTTTTATTTTAGGGGGGGCTATAGGAAACCTCATAGACAGAATCAGACTGGGTTATGTTGTAGATTATATACATTTTACTTTTTTCCCACCAGTATTTAATCTGGCGGATGCAGCCATTGTCTGCGGTGCAATCGCCTTGAGTGCTATTCTGGTATTTAGTAAAAATGTTGGGTTTTAGTGAGGTGCCTATGGAAATCATTGAATTGGAAGCAATGAATTGTGACGCAGGGAAAAGAATAGATGTTTTTTTAGCTGAAAAAATTGATGGATATTCAAGATCATATCTAAAAAAGGTTATAGAAGATAAGTTGGTTACTGTTTGCGGAGAAGTGAAAAAAGCTAACTATAAACTGAAATTAGGGGATAAAATAAAAGTACTAATGCCTAGCCCCGTAAATCTGGAAATAAAACCGGAAGACATTGATATTGATGTAATATATGAAGATGATGTACTTCTAGTGGTAAACAAACCTCAAGGGATGGTAGTCCATCCGGCCCATGGGAATTATAGCGGAACTTTGGTAAACGCATTGCTAAAAAGATGTCACGGATTGTCTGGCATTAACGGAGTTATTAGACCAGGCATTGTGCACAGAATAGATAAGAATACATCTGGAGTTATTGTAGTAGCAAAAACCAATGAGGCTCATTTGGATTTGTCTCAACAATTAAAAAATCACACTATAGAAAGAAAATATATTGCTTTATTAGAAGGCAGATTAAAAGAAGAAACAGGAACCATTGATGCACCTATAGGCAGAGATCCCTTTAATCGCAAGAAAATGGCTGTAACAAGCAAAAACAGTAAAAATGCAGTGACTCATTTTCGAGTATTAGAATTATTTAAAGCTAATACTTTAATAGAAGCAAAACTTGAAACTGGTCGGACTCATCAAATCAGGGTGCATATGGCGTACATCGGTCACCCTGTTGTAGGAGATATGGTATATGGATATAAAAAGCAAAGGTTTAAATTACAAGGTCAGTTGCTACACGCAGCCCTTCTGGGGTTTGTTCATCCAGTTACTAAGAAGTATATGGAATTTACGGCACCCTTACCGGATTATTTTGAAAAAATATTGAAAACATTAAGAAATGATCTATAGACAGATTTCAAAAGTTATGATAATATATATTGAAAATATCCTTTAATCTAGTCCCGTGAGACAAGAAAGGAGACATAAAGAGAGAATTTTGTCTACCTTTTTTGTGGTAGACTTTTTTATTATGCACATGTTGGAGGTGAGAATTATGAAAATAAAAACAACGCTGCTGGATTCAAAAGCGATAGATAGAGCATTGACAAGAATTTCCCATGAAATAGTTGAAAAGAATAAAGGTGTAGATAGATTATATTTGTTGGGTATTAAGACAAGAGGTTTCCCTTTGGCGGCTAGATTATCAGAAAAAATAAAAAATATCGAAAATCAGTCAATACCTTATGCAGAAATTGATATTACTAATTACAGAGATGATCTGAACGATAAGAAAAACATTTCAGAAATACCTTCTTTGCTTCTGGATTTAAAAGATAAGAAAGTGATACTCGTTGATGACGTTTTGTATACTGGAAGAACTGTAAGGGCAGCTATGGATGCCGTAATGGACTTTGGAAGACCTGCATCCATACAATTGGCAGTATTGATAGATAGAGGGCACAGAGAATTGCCTATTAGAGCTGATTTTGTCGGTAAAAATATTCCAACTTCAAGAAGTGAAAAAGTTATAGTTAAGGTAGTAGAAATTGACGGTGAAGATGTTGTATTGCTAGCAGAATACGAGTAGTTAATTATTTGGCTACTCTATTTTTTTGCGCTTATTACAGCTAAAGGAGGTAATGAATAATGAATATACTCATTAAGAACTGTAAAATTATCGATGGAATAAATGATTACAAGAATTTTTGTGACATTTTTATTGTGAAAGACAAAATAGAAAAGGTAAAGGAGAAAATAACTGATATAAATGCCTACATGTGTATTGACGCACAAGGAAAGGTAATAGTACCTGGCTTTGTAGACTTACATTGTCATCTGAGAGAACCGGGTTTTGAATATAAAGAAACAGTTGAAAGCGGAACTGAGGCTGCTGCAAAAGGTGGCTATACAACAATTTGCTGCATGCCGAATACAAAGCCTGTAATAGACAATATAGATGCCATTCGGGAATTAAAAAAAATAATAGCTAGAAGTAGTAAAATTAAAGTTATTCCAATAGGAGCCCTTACAATAAACCAACAAGGCATTGAAAAATGTGATTTCCGCTCAATGGTAGATGAAGGGATAAAATTTTTTTCTGACGATGGTAATCCTATAATGAATACTAAAATAATGCTTGAATGTCTTGAGGAATCGTTGATTCATGGTTTTACTGTAATCGATCACTGTGAGGACATATATCTGTCAAAAGGCGGAGTTATAAATGAAGGAAAGACTTCTTACAAACTTGATTTAAAAGGTATACCCAAAATTGCTGAGGAGTTACAAGTGATGAGAGATATTATGCTTGCTGAGCAAACAGGTGCTTCTATACACATTGCCCATATAAGTACAGAAGGTTCTCTGAATTTGATAAAAATGGCTAAAAACAAAGGAATAAAAGTCAGTTGTGAAGTAACACCCCATCATATTTCTTTGACTGAAGATGATATCAAAGAAAATGACACAAATTATAAAGTTAATCCTCCTTTAAGGGAGATGAAAGATGTTAGCGCATTAAAAAAAGGATTAAAGGACGGGATTATAGATGTAATTGCTACAGATCATGCTCCCCATAATATATCAGATAAGCCAATGGATTTTTACAAGGCTGCTAATGGTATTTCAGGCATTGAGTTGAGTTTCTCTGTATGCTATACCCATTTGGTAAAAAGCGGAGTTTTAACATTAAACCAATTAGTAAAAAAGATGAGCTATAATCCATCCAAGATTTTGGGAATTGACGGAGGTGAAATAAAAGAAGGAAGTAAAGCTGATATAGCAATAATAGACTTAAATTCTGAGTTTGTGGTTGATAGAAACAAACTGATATCTAAAGGGAAAAATACTCCTTATCATGGGAGAAGATTGAACGCTGAAGTAGTAATGACCATTGCAAAGGGGAAGATAGTATACGAAAAGGAAGGTGCAATCAATGTTTACAGATAAACTTATTGACAGAATAATAAGCCTTAGAAACCATTGTATTGTAGGTATAGATCCAAGCTATAATATAATTCCTGATTTTCTTAAGGAAAAATATCTTGGTAGAAATGATGGGAATATAGATGATTTGACTGAAATGCTTTACGAATTCTGTATACACATAATTGATAATGTTTATGATATTGTTCCGGCAATAAAACCTCAAATAGCATTTTTCGAAAAATATGGTTCTAAGGGGTTAAAAGCTTTGGAGGAAGTGTGTAGATATGCAAAAAAGAAGGAGCTAATGGTTATAGCTGATATAAAAAGAGGAGATATAGGAAGTACTTGCGAAGCATATGCAGAATATTATTTTGGTAATGATGAATGGTCATTGGATTGCGATGCGGTAACTGTTAATCCATATATGGGTAGTGATTCTATAATACCGTTTATAGATAAGTGCTTAGAACAAGATAAAGGAATATTCATTCTTGTAAAAACATCAAATAAATCGTCTATTGAAATTCAAGATCTGATTTGCGAAGGAAAGAAAGTTTATGAACATGTTGCTGACTTGGTAATTAACCTTGGCAAAGATTATGTAGGTCAAAGAGGATACAGCTTTGTAGGAGCTGTAGTAGGAGGTACTTTTAAAGAGGAAGGGGAAAACTTACGCAAGAGATTGAAAAACTGTTACTTTCTTGTACCTGGATATGGAGCTCAGGGTGCAGTAGCTTCTGATTTATCTGGATATTTCAATCAGGACGGTTTAGGGGCTATAATTAATTCTTCCAGAGGTATTATTGGAGCCTATCAATTGGAAAAGTACAGATATGATTTTGACCAAATGTCATATGGTGCAGCCGCCAGAAAGGCAGTATTGGATATGAGAGACGAAATAAATATGTATCTAGAGCTGAATGGGAAGCTAGCTTGGTAGGAGGAAAACAGATGAAAAGAGAATTTTGCAAGATATTGTCCAATTATGAAGTCGCTGATGCTGTCTACAAAATGGTCATAGAATCCAAAAGTATATCAAAGGAAGCATTACCCGGTCAATTTCTTCATATTAAACCGAGCCAAAATTATGACCCTTTATTGAGAAGACCTATAAGCATTTGTGATTTGGAACAAGACAAAGGTCGGATTACATTGCTTTATAGAGTATGCGGTAAAGGAACGAGTCTTTTTTCTGGCATAAAACCAGGAGATTATTTGGATATAATGGGGCCTTTAGGTAAGGGCTTCCCCATATTTGAGAATAAAAGAACATCAATAATTGGAGGAGGAATTGGAGTAGCACCGCTGCTATACTTGAGCAAAAGGTTGAAAAAGGCTGATATATATCTTGGTTTTAAAGATGAAGTTTATATGATTGAAGAATTTATGAGCTGTTCAGATGATATTTACATCTATACTGAGAACGGAAGCAGAGGGTCTAAAGGTTATCCCATGGAAGCTCTTGAAAAAAATATAAGTTTTTATGATGTCGTATATGCTTGTGGCCCCAGGAAAATGTTAAGTGCTATAAAAAGACTCTGTGAAAAGAATCAGGTTGAATGTTATCTTTCTATGGAAGAAAGGATGGGGTGCGGGATAGGAGCTTGTCTCGTATGTGCTTGTCAAAGCAGCAACATTGAAGAATATAAAAAAGTGTGTTCAGACGGACCAGTATTTAATAGTAAGGAAGTGAGCCTTGATGATTGATTTGAGCGTTTATATAGGAGGAAAGAAGTTGAAAAATCCTGTACTGGTATCTTCTGGTACCTTTGGATTCGCAAAAGAATACGCAAACTTTTATGATCTCAAACTGTTGGGAGGAATAGCAGTAAAGGGTATTACCCTTAAACCCAGGAAGGGGAATAAACCTCCGAGGATAATGGAGACACCTGCAGGGATATTAAACAGTGTTGGACTTGAAAACCCCGGGTTGGATGGTTTTCTGGAAAAGGAACTTCCATTTTTAAGGAAATATGATGTACCTATAATTGCAAACATCTCAGGTAATACCATTGAGGAATACTCATTGATGGCAGAGAAGTTAAACGAGCATGTAGATTTCATCGAGCTTAATGTTTCATGTCCCAATGTAAAAGAAGGAGGCATAACTTTTGGGACTAAACCTGAATCAATTTATGAAGTTACAAAAGAAGTTAGAAAGGCCACAAATATTCCTTTAATAGTTAAATTATCCCCAAATGTGACAGATATAAGTGAAATGGCAATGGCCGCTGAAAAGGCAGGAGCAGATTGCATATCTCTTATAAATACTTTAATGGGTATGGCAATAGATATTGACAACAGAAAACCTTTTTTTCATAACATTGTAGCAGGGTTATCCGGACCGGCAATCAAACCTATTGCTTTAAGGATGGTTTGGCAGGTTGCCCAGAAAGTTAACATTCCCATAATCGGTATGGGGGGTATCAGCAATTGGAGGGATGCCATTGAATTTATTATGGCAGGAGCAGATGCCATTTCAATAGGTACAGCGAATTTTTACAATCCATTGGCTCCTGTAGAAATATTAAAGGGTATAGAAGAGTATATGATAAAGAATAACATAAACAGTCCGAAAGAAATCAAAATCAATGGAGGAGTTGTATATCATGAATAATAAAGAGATTAATGAAATATTAATTAAGTGTAATGTACTGTTAGAGGGACACTTTTTGCTTACTTCCGGGAAGCACAGCAATAAATATCTTCAATGTGCCAAGCTGTTTCAATATCCAGAATATAGTGAAGCTATTTCAAAAGAACTGGCTGATAAGTTGAAAAAATATAAAGCAAATGTTGTAATTGGACCTGCTATTGGCGGAATAATACTTGCGTATGAGGTGGCTAGACAACTGGGGCTGAAAGCTTTATTCACGGAAAGAGAAAATGGAGTTATGAAACTTAGAAGAGGGTTTGAAATCAAAAAAGGCTCCAGAGTTGCAGTTGTGGAAGATGTGGTTACAACTGGAGGTTCTGTCAAAGAAGTTATTGATTTGGTTGAGAGATTGGGAAGCAGCGTAGTGGCTGTTGGTTCAGTAATAGATAGAAACAATGGGTTGGCAGATTTCAAGTGCCCATTTGAAAGTGTTTTAATAGTAGATGTTGAAGCCTATGATGCTGATAAATGCCCTTTATGTATACAAGGATATCCGCTATATAAGCCAGGTAGTAGAGAAATATGAAAAAGTTAATAATTTATCAAATGTTGAATCGTGGAAAAAAATATTATATAATTACAACAATATTTTTATTTTTAGAATCATAGAAATATGGTAAGCATTGTAAATATTTAGTAAATAGAATAGTTTCTGAAAACTTAAAAAATTAAGAATAATAGAAGGGAAATTTATTCTCATGTAGAATAAATAAAAGAGCAATTTTTTGAAAGGGGTGATGAGTAAAATATTATCTTGGTTAGCAATAAATATATTACGTTAAGAAAGGCTTAATTCATCTTATTCAATTCTTGAGCTTTTCTTAGAACCCAAGATGGAAAGTTTATAAATTAGTAATACTTTTTCTTTCCTATGGGTTATAAAAAGAGAAAGGAAGGTGTAATAATGGAACAAAAAAGAGAAAACTGGGGTTCTCGAATAGGTTTTATCATGGCAGCGGCTGGTTCAGCAGTTGGATTAGGAAACATTTGGAGATTCCCTTACTTGACCGGTGAAAATGGTGGAGGCGCATTTATAGTTATTTATTTAGGTTGTGTTGTATTTGTTGGACTTAGTATTATGATTGCCGAATTTGCAGTAGGAAGAAGAACTAGTTTAGCAGCAGTAGGAGCATATAAGAGCTATAGCCCAAGATGGACTTTTGCAGGAGTATTGGGAGTGCTAAGTGCATTCTTTATCATGGGTTTCTATCCAGTTGTTGGTGGATGGGCACTAGCTTATATATTTAAGTCTTTTACAGGACTTCTTGGAGCACCAGAAGCTATAGGAGATGCATTTGGTGCTTTTATAGGAAACTCAGTAGAACCATTGATATGGATGGTTATTTACCTGGCTATAAATGTATATATAGTAGCTAAAGGCGTTGCAGGAGGAATTGAGAAGGCTGGCAAGATTTTGATGCCTATGCTGTATGTACTGTTGATTGTCGTTGCTGTAAAGAGTTTAAGCTTACCTGGATCAGGTGCAGGTTTAGAGTTCTTATTTAAACCAGATTTCTCAAAGGTAACAGGCCAGACTTTCCTGGCAGCATTAGGTCAGGCATTCTTCTCACTAAGTCTAGGTATGGGTTGTATGATAACATATGGTAGTTATCTTAATAAGCAGGAAAAACTTCCAAACAATGCATTGATTGTAACAATGATGGATACAAGCGTTGCTTTATTAGCAGGTATAGCTTTGTTCCCAGCAATATTTGCATTTGGAATGGAACCAGCAGCCGGTCCTGGTCTTGTTTTCGTTGTTGCCCCCACTATATTTGCTGAAATGGGTGGAATGGGAGTTCTATTCTCAGCAATATTCTTCTTAGCTCTAATGATTGCAGCTCTTACTTCTTCAGTATCCTTGCTGGAAGTTGTTGTTGCATATCTAATAGATGAAAGGAAAATGGCTAGAAAGCCTGCGGTTTATGGTACTGCTATAGTTATGGCTGTGCTGTGCATACTGTCATCACTATCACTGGGTGCATTGGCAGGAGTAAAAGTCTTGGGAGTAGGATTCTTTGACTTCTTTGATATTTTAACTGATAAGATATTCCTGGCAATCGGCGGTATGCTTCTTGCTATATTTACAGGTTGGTTTGTTAAGAAAGAAGATCTTAAAGACGAGCTTACAAATGGAGGTACAGTATCATTTGGTTTGTTTGAAGCATGGTATGTTTTAGTCAAATATGTTATTCCTATATTGATAGGTATAGTTGCTGTTATGGGAATAATGGCTATAGAACAAACAAGCTTGATGATATTTGGTCTCTTGATAATTGTAGTACTTGCAATATTCTCCAATAAACTATAAAACAAGATAATATAAAGGGTCTGGCTTAAATGCCAGACCCTTTATTTTTTAAGGCTCTTTGTCAATTGTTGGGGTGGGAATCTTAAAGATTCCTGCCCTTAACTCGTTTTATGAGCATTTTAGTGTTATCTAGGTGATAATGATGTTTTTTGCACACTTAATAAGCCAACTCTCGTTGACTGCGGTTTTTTAGGTATTTTAGTTGTTGATTTAGCATATATGTAGGATTCTGTTCCTAAATCTATTGAAATTTCTTATGCCATAGGATATT
>DUSG01000240.1 GCA_012842725.1 Clostridiales bacterium | reverse complement strand
CTTATGTATTTCTCTTGCTTTTATAAGTGCATTTTCTCTAAATGTTTTTCCGGTTTCTTCAATATCTACTTCTATTCCAACATCTTGAAGTGAAAGAACTTTATATCCCATATCCTTCAGTATATCTCTTATTTCCTGAAGCTTATGCCTGTTGTTGGTTGCTGCTACTACTTCCATCTTCTTCAACTCCAATCAATTCCGCCAACTCACCCAGACATTCTCTTTGTATCTTTATCAATTCCATTATGCCTTTTTCTCCATATGCCAGCATTTGTTCCATCTCTTCTCTCGAGAATGGTTTTGCTTCTCCGGTTCCCTGAATTTCCACCAGTTGTCCGTTTTCAGTCATAACGATGTTCATGTCTACCTGGCATGTTGAATCTTCATCATAGTTTAAATCAAGCATTACCGTATCGTCTTTTATTCCAACGCTGACAGCTGCAACAAAATTGTTTATCGGAATTTTTGATAATTTTCCTTGGTTTTTCAGTTTATTAAAAGCATCTACCAAAGCTACAAATGCACCCGTTATTGAGGCGGTTCTGGTTCCTCCGTCAGCCTGTATAACATCGCAATCTATGAAAACAGTCATCTCACCTAGTGCATCTAAATCAACCACTGATCTCAATGCTCTTCCTATAAGTCTCTGAATCTCTGCAGTCCTTCCGTCAATCTTACCCTTATTGGAATCTCTGACTCTTCTTATTTCCGTAGAACGAGGAAGCATGCCATATTCTCCGGTTATCCAACCTTTTCCCTGACCTTTGAGAAAAGGAGGCACTTTATCTTCTACACTGGCTGAACAGATAACTTTCGTATCTCCCATTTCAATGAGAACAGAACCTTCTGCATGCTTTAGATAGTGTCTTGTAATCTTAACAGGTCTCAACTGGTCTAGACTTCTACCATCAATTCTCTCCATATTTTTCATCCTTTCATGCTCATTAAACTTATGTTTTTAAATAAAACCCACTTGAGTTAACCCAAGTGGTATCAACTTCTATTCGTAAAAGTTTACAAATACCGGTACATCTATGTATTCATCTGAGCCTATGCTGTTTGAGTTTTCTACTGTTTTCCCATCTACAAAAATCCTGACTTTTTTAATTGCAGGAAATTCTTTAAGGGTTAAAATTATTGATTTCAAAATAGCCCTTTCTTCAGCAGGAGAACCGGTATCCAGTATTTCTTCAGAAAAATTAACAAAAGCTATGCCATCACTTACTTCCACACCTAAAAGATTTGTTCCTTTGGGGAACGGATTTTCAAGGCCTACATCTACTTCAGGACCTTCCAAAAGTTCAGTCAAAGCAGCTTCAGCGCTGTTGGTATATCCTGATACCAGCTTTGTCAAAGGAACAAAATATGAGTAATTGCCTCTTCCCTTCTTTTGATAGTATACCATAACCTTCGATAGTTTATCACTCAAATTTTCAGGTTTTACTAGATTGATTTCAGTTCTTTTTAAAGGTCCTCCTATTTTTGTTCCGTAGGGCATTTCATCTATAGTTTTCCCGTCTACCCTTATTTCTACTGCATTGATATTTGGAAATTCTGTCAAAGTATATACCAAAGCTTTAACTCCTAATGCTTCACCCTCTTTGGTATCAAAATTAAGAAATTCCTGAGAAAAATCAATTATGGCTAATCCATCCTCTTTTATCACTGCGCCGTTTATTTTTGTCCCCTGAGGCAAGGTAGGCAGTAAACCCGTAGGTTTCAAGTCTTCCATCAGTTCAGGACTGTAGATTATGCCTTTTACTGCAGCCTTTGCTATCCCTAAATCTCCTTTAGGTATATATCTCATGACAGGAACTAAAAGATTATCATAGTCCTTATAATATAATACTGTAGCAATTGTGTCCTCAGGCTGTTTAGATGCTACTTCGCTTAAATCCTCTGTTTTTTCCTCTTCTTTTTCATCTTCCATTGGCATTTCATTTACTTCAGCCTTTTTATTGAAAAATTCTCTTAAAGAAACCAATGGATTGGTGCATGCCGCAAGTGATATGCATAATAAAGCAATTACTGCGATTAATAGTTTCCTTTTCAATCTTTCACCCCCTTAAAAGTTCTATATTATATATATTAGGGGGCTCTATTCTATATTCATTTATTTAAGTCAAGCAAAATACAGCAGCTGGCCTTCTATTTTATCATCAATATATAACATTCCCAATGAAAACTTAGGTTGAAATCTTCTGTCAGTCGGAGATCCGGGATTAAAAAGCAGTATTCCGTTTATTGTTTCATTAAAAGGTGCATGGCTATGCCCGAATACTATGCAGTCAACCATGTCTCCTGAAAATTCATCATAGGCATTTAAATGGGTTTTATAGCGTCCATACCCATGGGTCAAGCCTATTCTCTTATTGCCAATTTCAATGATTCTTCTGTTCCCGTATTTTTCATATATTTCAAAGCTGTCGTTATTTCCTGCTACTGCATATACCGGTGCCAATGTTTCCAAATCGGTTATCACGTTTTCCGTTAATAAATCTCCCGCATGTAGAATATAATTAACTCCGGAAAAGGTTTCAAATACAAAATCGGGTAATGCTTTAGCCCGGGTCGGTATATGAGTATCAGAGATTACGCCTACTTTTATCATAAAACCTCCATAAGATATAATGTATTGTACATAGTTTATGTTTTCATGCCCTTATGTTATTCTAAGGCTTTTTTCAGGTTTTCAAGATTCTCATACATTATGGATATATAGTCCTTACCTGCTTTTTCTTCTTCCTCCGTCAGACCATGGGCTGCATTTAGAGTAAGAACTTCTCCCCCAATTTCTCTAGCAATGGTTTCTGAGTATTTAGGATTCACAAATTTTTCAACAAAAATATATTTTACATTGTTTTCCCTGCACAGCTTTACAATTTCAATTATTTTTGCAGGGCTGGGCTCTTGCTGAGGAGATACTCCTCTTATGGGTATCTGAGTCAGTCCGTATTCCTTAGCAAAGTAACCAAAAGCCTCATGGGAAGTAACGATTATATTGCTCCTAAAATTCTTAACGGCATCCCTGATATCAGCATCCAGCTTCATAAGGCTAGCAGCAAGTTTTTCATAATTATCTCTGTAGAATTGTTCATTCTCTTTATCTTTTTCTATCAAGGCATTCAGTACATTTAATGCTTCCTTTTTCAGATTTACGGGACTTACCCATACATGAGGGTCATAATCACCATGGTCATCATCTTCGTGTCCATCTTCAGAGCCTATAAGTTCAATACCTCTACTTGCTTCTACCACCAGGGTTTTATTCTTATCAAGATTTCCTATAACTCTGTCTGCCCAGCGCTCCATACCGGCTCCGTTATATATGAATAAATCGCTTTTCTGTAGCTCGGTCATTGTTTTTAGTGTTGGTTCCCAATCATGAGGTTCCACTCCTGCCGGTATCATATTCATAACGTCTGCTTTATCCTTAGCTATTTCCTTGGTGATAAAATACATTGGATAGAAGCTGGTGTATATCTTTAATTTGTCTGCCTCTCCCTCATTTAAAGTCTTATCGGATGCATCATATGTACAAGATGTTGCTGCAAAGATTGCCGCTATAATTAATACCAGCATTACGATTTTTTTCATACTATACCTCCATTTTGCAAATGATTTGCATTTATATTGTATAGTATTCCCTCATGATTGTAAATATATAGCCAAAATCAACATTTTCAGCAAGTCTTATTTAAAATACGTATCAACTTTTGAGAAATCTATACACCAATAGAGCCTGTAAAGCTGCACCTAACGGTAAGCAGTCTTCATCTATATCAAACAGACTGTTGTGTAGAGGATAGATGATACCTTTCTCTTCATTTCGGCAACCTAACGTGTAATAAACCGAAGGTCTTTCCATTGAGAAGTAGGCAAAGCTTTCTACCCCCAATCCTGGATGTTCCAGCTTTATTATCTTATCTTCCCCGATTATTTCAGAAGCCGTCTTGCATAAAAATTTGGTCATGGAATCATCGTTAATAAGGCAAGGATATCCTTCTACTATTTCTATTTCAGCCTTTCCCCTCATAGCAGTTGTTACTCCTTCTACCACTTCCCTGAGTCTTGTTTCCATAACTCGCCTGTGATTACTGCTGAGAGTTCTTATAGTTCCTTTTATTTCCACTTCATCAGGTATAACATTATCTACAGTACCACCGTGTATTGAGCCTACAGTCAATGCTATCGGTTCAGTAGGAGACGTCTCTCTGCTTACCAGTGTTTGCAATGTATTTATCACATTGCAGCTTATGGTTATGGGGTCTATTCCCATGTGAGGATAAGCCCCATGGGAGCCTTTACCCTTTATTTTTATGACAAAGGTATTTGAAGCCGCATTCATGACACCGGACTTTACTCCTATTGTACCGCATTTTAAACTGTCATCTACATGAAGACCGATAACTGCATCTACATGAGGATTTTCCAATACTCCTTCTTCTATCATGAAACTGGCTCCACCTACAGTTTCTTCAGCCGGTTCAAACAAAAGAACCACATTGCCGTCAAGTTCCTTCTCAATGCTTTTCAATATCTTTGCAACACCAAGAAGTATCGCCACATGGGCATCGTGACCACAAGCATGCATCTTGCCGGCTATTTTTGATTTATATTCACATTCTTTTTTATCCTGTATGGGAAGAGCATCCATATCTGCCCTTAATGCTACAGTTTTGTTACCTTTTCCTCTTATAACAGCTTTAATGCCTGTTTTTGCTACTGTTGTATATTCAATTCCCCATTCACTCAAGTACTGTTTTATTTTTCCGGATGTTTCATATTCTTCAAAACCCAATTCAGGATGCTGATGAAATTCCCTTCTGATTTTTGACAGCAATTCCTTGTCTTCTAAAGCTTTTTTGTAAAAATCCATTATATATTCACTCCTTTATTTTGCATAATACTTACAGTTATATTGCTTCCATAATGGCAGTCGGTAGATTACTAAAATTATATCAATTAGCAACTTTTGCTTCAATATTGCAAGCATGTATAT
>DUSG01000239.1 GCA_012842725.1 Clostridiales bacterium | reverse complement strand
GTACATCTTGTTTATTTATTGACTAAACATTTGAAATTATATAAAATATTATCAAGGAATAATAAAGGGGAGTAGCACCTTAGCTTTGTTGCCAACAATATCGAAAAAGTTTTGTAACTTTTTCTGGCAACAGGGTCCGTTTGGATGTGCAAGACCTTTAATATGCATTATGTTATGCATATTAAAGGTCTTTTTATATTCCGGGATTTTAAGGAGGGTTTTTAAATCATGAATAAATAGGTATTTGGATTATAGAATTGATAAAAGAATATAATATTAGTGTATGTTTGAAGCTGGTTAATAAATATGTTACGGGGTGATTATATGTGGTTTTCAAAATCACAAGATGAAGTTTTAAAAGAATTCAATGTAAACCCTTCGGTAGGGTTAACAAGTGAAGAAGTAAAAGCAAGATTGGAGAAATACGGTTTAAACAAACTTAAAGGCAAGCCAAAAAAGAGTGCAATAACTCTATTTTTCGAACAATTAAAGGATATGTTGATATATGTTCTTTTAGGGGCAACAGTTATAACTATTGCAATAGGCGAGTATGTAGATGCAATAATAATTCTTTTGGTTGTCGTTCTTAATGCAGTAATAGGGGTAGTTCAGGAGTATAAAGCCGAAAAAGCTATAGAAGCACTTCAAAAAATGACAACTCCAAAATCCCTCGTCAGAAGAGATGGAGAAGTAATAGAGATTAGCTCAGAGGAATTAGTGCCTGGAGATATAGTTATTATAGACGCAGGTAGATACATACCGGCGGATTTAAGACTGATTAGCAGTGCAAATTTGCAAATAGAAGAATCTGCTTTGACCGGTGAATCTGTTCCTGTGAATAAGAATGCTGATGATATACATGAGGACCTAAAAACACCTATTGGAGATAGGTCGAATATGGCATTCATGTCCACACTTGCTACTTATGGCAGAGGTGAAGGTGTGGTTGTAGCGACAGCTATGGAAACAGAGATTGGAAAGATTGCTAAAATTCTTGATGAAGATACTGAAGAAATGACACCTCTGCAAAAAAGATTGGATGAACTTGGCAGAACACTTGGTTTTTTAGCAATAGGAATATGTGCTCTTATATTTGTTATAGCTTTATTCCAGAAAAGAGATTTGTTTGAAATGTTCCTGACTGCTATAAGCTTAGCAGTTGCTGCTATACCTGAAGGTTTAGCAGCTATAGTTGCTATAGTTTTGGCTCTAGGTGTTACTAAAATGTCGAAAAACAATGCAATAGTAAAAAAACTTCCGGCAGTTGAGACTCTGGGGTCGGTTAATATAATTTGTTCAGATAAAACTGGTACACTTACACAAAACAAGATGACAGTTGTTAAGTATTATACTTATAACAACCTTAAAGATTTACCTACTACTGAAACAAATCCACAGGCAAACGAGGATGAAGCTGAAATGATTAAAACTTTTGTATTGTGTTCAGATGCTACCTATGAGAATGGACACAGTACAGGGGATCCTACTGAAATTGCCCTAGTTGAGATGGGGCATAAATTCAAATTGACTAAGAAAGAATTGAATGAAAAGCATAAAAGAGTCGGAGAAAAACCGTTTGACTCTGATAGAAAACTTATGTCGACTTTAAATGTGGAAGGAAACAAATACAGAGTACATACAAAAGGTGCATTGGATAATATTCTAAAGATTTCTACAAGGGCTTTGGTAGCTGGTAAAGTGGTACCGCTGACAGAAGAGATGAAGGAAAACTATTTAAAAGTAGCCGAAGAAATGTCAAACAATGCATTGAGAGTTCTTGGAGCGGCATACAAAGATGTTGACAGAATAATTGAACCTGATGAAATGGAAAAAGATTTAATTGTTTTAGGTTTTGTGGGAATGATCGATCCACCAAGGGTTGAAGTTAAAGATTCCATCAAAAAAGCAAAAGGAGCCGGGATAACTCCTGTAATGATTACCGGAGACCATAGGAATACTGCCGTAGCTATTGCAAAGGAACTCGAAATTGCTGAATCTATTGAAGAAAGTATAACAGGTGCAGAAATAGATAAGTTGACCGATGAAGAATTCTCGGAAAAAATCAATAATTATAAAGTATTTGCCAGAGTATCACCTGAGCATAAGGTGAAGATAGTTAAAGCCTTTAAATCACACGGAAACATAGTATCAATGACAGGTGACGGTGTTAATGATGCTCCATCTCTTAAATATGCAGATATCGGTGTGGCAATGGGAATAACCGGTACTGATGTTTCTAAAGGGGCAAGCGATATGATATTAACGGATGATAACTTTACCACAATAGTTCGTGCGATTGAAGAAGGCCGAAATATATATGCAAATATTAAGAAAGCGGTTATATTCCTATTGTCTTGTAATCTGGGTGAAGTAATAACAATATTTGCTTCTATGCTGTTTTTCTGGCCTGTACCGTTGCTGCCGACTCAAATATTATGGATAAACCTGATAACCGATTCATTACCGGCTATTGCTCTTGGAGTAGATCCTGGAGATAAGGATGTCATGAAAAAGAAACCTCGAGATCCTAAACAAAGTTTCTTTGCAGAAGGAGCAGGATTAAGAGCCATTATCGGAGGTTTTTTGATAGGGATATTGACCTTGATAGCATTTTACTTTGGATTGACAGAGCATGGATACAGTCTAGGTTCAAAGGATATACCGGAAGAAGTATTGACATATTCCAGAACCATGGCTTTTGTGGTAATAGCAGCTTCTCAATTATTCTATTCATTATCTATGAGAAATTTTGAAAAATCAATAATTAAAATAGGAGTATTTTCTAACAGATATTTGATAGGAGCCATTGGAATCGGATTATTCTTGCAGTTGATAGTTATTTCGGTACCCATACTTGCCAGCGCATTTAGTGTCCATAACTTGAATTTAAGAGACTGGGCAATTGTCATCGCATTTGCATTAACCCCATTGATAGTCAATGAGATAATAAAGGCAGTTATGAGACCTTCTGAAAATAAATAATAGAATATTTATAAACCCATTCTATTTAATCCCAAAATATTGTATAATATATTAACTATACAATATTTTGGGATGTGTTTTTATGTTTCCATTCACCCATATATGGTTTAGCCATAATGTATTAGGATATACCAATAATATGACTGTTTTAGGTTCTATATTTCCTGATGCATTTGTATCATCGGAATTGGATTACAATGCTACACATAAAACTGGGTGGAAATTATATGATTATTTTGCAAAAGATAAACCTGAACTTTTAGATTTCGTAAAATCAACAGTCACGCATACAGTTTCACCGGAAGGGTTGGATTACTACGGAGATGAGAGCTATAAAGGTTCTAAAGGATATTGCTTCCAAAAGGCTGAAAGCATAGTGGAGGAAGTTATAGAAGCATGTAATATCCCTGAAAACTTTGGAATTTGGAAAGCCCATAATTTTATTGAAATGGCGATAGAAATAAATATTCTCAATGAAAATGGATATCTTTTGGGATTTCTTGATAAAGCATTGCAGGATAGTTCCATAATGAATGAAATCGAAAGAAGTTTAGAAAGTTATTATGGTCTTAAAACCGGAAGCTTGAAAAACAACTTTAAGAAATTTCAGCATTTTGTTTATAAGGAGAACGTTAGCAGCAGAATATTATCAATAAATTATGACCATCATATGAAAGTCAGACACGGAATAAACATAGATATAGATAAAGCATCAAAAGTGATAGATAAGGCAAAGCATATAATTCATGATGATTATGCTGGATTTCTTGAAGAAGCTGTAATAAAAGTTAAAGGAATGCTGAAGGATAAGATAGGGAAATCTTTCTAAGCATACAGGATAAGCGTGATATATAATTTAAATAGGTTTGTAAAGTTTATACATTAAAAAGAGCCAAAGCTATAATTCCTTATTAAATGGCTTTGGCTTTTATTGTAAATATCTATTCCTTTAATTTTTCTACCATTTCATCTATTATTTTTGTCAGCACTTCTGATTTTGCATCGATTACAGTTTTATTTCTGCCTTCTACTGCGTTTTTTAGATCATTCAGTGCAAATTCAAATTTATTCATTAAATCGTTTACGTCTTTTTTAAGTTTAGGTTTAGCTATTGACCATATGTTTAATAGGTATTCCATAGTCGGTTTCATAGAATTGTAATCATCTTTTTCTGATAATAGCTTTATTTTTTTGACGCTGAATCTTAATCTGTCTAAGTCCGGGGGTTCTTTGGTAGTATAGAGCTCATAGAAATCAGGCAAGGTTTTATACAGAGCATTTATCGCAAGGAGATTAATATATTCATCTTTTGTTTGTATAGCATTTGTCAAGTTATTGAGACTGTTTTCGAATTCTTCTATAGATTTTGGCTGGGCTAAGGCTTTTACAGCTTTAGGCTCAAAAGAATTCCACTTCTCATGCAAATCCAATACTTTCTTTTTTAATTCTTCAAACTTTTCAAGGGTTTCTTTTTCTTTTTTTGCCATTTCTTCTTGCTGCTTTGCCATTTGCTGCTGTTTAGTCAGTTCTGTCAATTCTTGCGGTTTTAATTCTATCTGAAT
>DUSG01000238.1 GCA_012842725.1 Clostridiales bacterium | reverse complement strand
CATTCCGCCATAACCAATAAGTTTTGTATCCTTTTCATTGTCTACCTGCTTGGAAGAAGTACCGGAACCTACTAGGGAGTGGAAACCGGATATTGCACCACATGCTACTGTTACAAACAATATCGGGAATAGATATGATGGAGAATTACCTTGCATTACAGTGAAGCCATTTGAAGCAGCTATAACCATATTCGGTCTTACAATTATTACTCCCAGCACTCCTCCTATTAGCATTGCATAAAGCAGGAAGGAGCACAGGTAGTCTCTTGGTTGAAGCAGTAGCCATACAGGGAGAGTTGATGCTGCAAAGATGTAGATGATAAGAACTATATTCCATGCCATTTTAGATAGTTTTATAAATGGGAATGTGTAGCCTAAGTATATGCATAAGAACAAAAGGGCAACGCCAATGATTGAAGAAACTGTTAAGTTTGCACCTTTTCTGTGGACAAAATAACCGAATGCCATCGCTAAGATAATGAATAAGATTGATGCAGTTCCTGCTCTTGCTCCTGTAAGGTCTCCTACTTCCGGATTATAGGCAAATGTACCTGCACATATGTCTGTAAAAGCTGCAACGATTAGAATTATAGTCAGCCAAGCATAGATGTTAAATAGCATTTTTGCTTTTTGACCAAGGTTTTCTCTTATGATTTCACCGATTGAATTACCTTTGTGTCTTACTGATGCAAAAAGAGCACCCCAGTCGTGAACGCCACCAACGAATATGCTTCCTATTACTATCCATAAGTAAACCGGAAGCCATCCAAATATGGCTGCCTGTATAGGACCTGTTATAGGGCCTGCACCGGCAATGGATGAGAAGTGGTGACCTAACAAAACATTAGGATTGCAGGGGCAATAGTCAATATCGTCCCTCATAGTGTGAGCCGGAGTTTTCCTAGTGGGATCGATGCCCCAAGCTTTTGCCAAGAAAGCACCATAAGTGACATAGGCGATTAGGAATAATATGCCGCCTAACAGTAAAAGTAATAATGAGTTCATATAAAACCCCCCATAAGATTTATTTAAAAGACTCAGCCCTTTAAGAGTTGAGTTTTTTGCAGTTTTAATCTATAACTTATCAAAAAAGTTATAGAACTTAATGACCTTTTTTGCCGATCTGTTGGTGATTATATTCTTGTTGTTGGGGTCTACAACCAGAAGTCTTATTTCACTCCATCCATGAAGTGAGAAAAAATATGATTTGCTGTGTTTGAACTTCTTAACATACTGGGTAATATTTTCATCGATAGGACATTCTGTTACAAGTACTCCTGTTATGTATGTGCACATATGGTCTTTCTTTGGCTGGACGAATTCATCAACGGCTTTTTTCAAGAATTCTGTGAAAGCTGTTATAGAAGACATGTCAATGTTTTCAATCTTTTTTACATAGCAATGTTCATTTGTTTCAAACATATCTATTACATCTTTTTGTGTGATAAGAGTTCTTCCATATACATCATTAAAATGAGCGTATATATCAATGGATTCATTCAAAATATTTACATTTCTATTGGTATTATAATATATGCAATATCTGTCATACAAATAATTGATATAAGATTTAGAATCCATATAATACAACTCCATGTATTTTTATACTAATAAATATAAATTTCGCTAGTTATTGTAGAATTCCTTCTTTTACCTGTTATATTGTTGACTTTTACTGAATGCTTTATTAATTACTTATTCTGCATGGCACTTCTTGTCATACTTAGCATCAATATTCCATAAATTTTAGAAGATGAAATAGAAAAAGCAAAAAATAGAAGGATAAGCAGTTTTAGTTATTTATTGTATTTTATACTATATTATAAATATACAATATAACATATGCAATAAAAAATTTAATAAATAATAAAGGGTTTTTATGGTGACAAGTTTTGGTAAAGTATTTATTATTTTATATTAAATTATAAAATTATGATATAAATAAAGATTATGTAAAGATTATGAAGCTGCATAAAATGTATTAACATTTCATGCAGCATTTTATATGGTACAATTATGATGAAAATTGTAATATAATATGGTAGAATTAGATTATCTCGGAATAAGGCGGTGCAGTATGATTAGATTAACTCACAGATATGATGGCAGAAGACTGAAAACAATTAGTCCCTTTGTAAAAATCATTCCCTATGTGATGACAAGAAGAAGCGATGCTCATGTATTTAGCAAAATGATGATTCCTACAGATACTATCAATGAATATATTAAAGAAAAACAAAAAGAAGGTTTTAAAATAACATATTTGCATCTTTTCATTGCCGTATTTGTCAGAGTTATTGCACAGAGGCCCCAGTTAAACAGATTCATAATGAACAGCAGAGTTTATGCGAGGAACAGAATCTGGATATCTTTATCCATAAAAAGGACACTTAAGGACTATGGTGAAGAAACTACCGTAAAATTTACATTTACAGGGCACGAAAACATTTACGAAGTTGCAGAGATTGTAGATAAAGGTATAGCTGAGAGTAAACCTGTAGGAACAAGCAATAATGTAGATAAAATTGCTGACAGGATTATGTCCTTGCCTAATTTCTTAGTAAAATTTCTGGTAGGTACTTTAAAACAAATGGACAAGCTGAATATACTGCCTGGTTTTATAATTGAGGCAAGTCCTTTTCATACAACATTGTTTTTCACTTATTTGAAATCGATAAAACTGGATTATGTATATCATCATATTTATGATTTTGGCAATACAGGTATCTTTATCTCATTGGGAAAAGAAAAAAAAGTACCTGTTGTAGAAGAGGATGAAGTAAAAATAAAAAAAGTTTGTGAGATGGGAATAGCAGTAGATGAGAGGATTTGTGACGGATTGTATTTTGCAAACTCACTGAAATTGATGAAAAAGTATCTGGAAAATCCTTATTTATTGGAAAGCAATTTAGAACAAATAGTACAAGATGTGGAATAATTCATATCACATATGGCCGTAAGCTGCATAAGATGATAATAGTATTTGTGCAGCTTATGGTTTTTTTATGCAGGAAAGTTGCTAAGCAATTTTTGTGAGGTGATATGATGAGAACATTAAGGATTGGTTCTCGTGGTACAGATGTTAAGGAAGTACAATCCTTATTGCTAAGGCTTGGTTATTATTCCGGAGCAATAGATGGCATATTTGGTTCAGGTACCGCAAATGCAGTACGGGCTTTTCAAAGGGATTATGGACTTACCGTGGATGGCATAGTTGGACCAATGACATTCAGCGCCATGGAACCATTGCTTATGGGATACTCCGTGTATACGATAAGGCCTGGTGATACATTATACAGGATTGCCTTAAATTATGGCACAAGCGTTGCCAGGATTATGTCCGCAAATCCCGGAATTGTACCTGAAAGATTGCAGGTTGGATCACGAATTCTGATTCCTTGGTTAGATATAGTCGATACACGTATCGATTATACTTATGAAATACTCGAGAGGGATATCAATGCCATTAGAAGGTTGTATCCTTTTATAGAAATAGGTTCAGCGGGGCAAAGTGTATTAGGCAAGGAATTGTATTATCTCAAGCTTGGCAATGGCCCCAACAGAGTTTTCTTCAACGCGGCCCATCATGCTTTGGAATGGATTACGACGGTAGTACTGATGAAATTTGTTGAAAACTATGCAAGGGCTTATGCAGAAGACCGTGCCATCAGAGGTTATAATATCAGAAGATTATTTGATAGAAGCACCATATACATTCTTCCCATGGTAAATCCTGATGGAGTGGATTTGGTATTAAACGGACTACAAAGAGATAACCCGTATTATAATCAATTGCTACAGTGGAACAGGACAGGAAGACCTTTTTCCGAGGTTTGGCAGGCCAACATAAGAGGTGTGGACTTGAATCACAATTATGATGCTGCTTGGCAACAATCCAAAGAAGCAGAAGCTTTGTATGGAATAACCGGTCCAGGACCTACAAGGTATTCAGGCCCAGAGCCCTTCTCTGAACCTGAAACCAGAGCTGTCAGGGACCTCACTTATGCTATAGACCCAAGATTGGTATTGGCATATCACAGTCAAGGTGAAGTAATTTATTGGAACTTTATGAATTTGGCTCCACCTGAAAGCTTGAGAATCGGTCAAGCCTTGTCCAGAGCCAGCGGCTATGCATTGGATCAAACAGTAGGCATAGCTTCCTACGCAGGTTATAAAGATTGGTTTATACAGGAATTTAGAAGACCAGGCTTTACTATAGAAGTTGGTAGAGGTAGAAATCCGCTACCCATATCTCAATTTCCAACCATATATGATGACAACGAAGGTTTATTGCTTTTGGCGGCTGTAATACAATAACCGTTGATATCCAACGGTTATTTTTTGCATACTATAAAAAATTCAATTTACGATATATAATTATGTGGTATATAATTAAATGGTATAAAATTAGTATATGCTAAGTCATGGACTTTAAGATAATAGCAATAAATTTCAATATAGAAATATGGAATATACTGGAGGAATAAACATGCGATTACAAGCTCAGATGCCTATAAAACTAAGAAATAAAATATTAGGAGGACGAAAACCTCTTATTTGCATACCCGTCATTTCTGTTAATGAAAAATGTCTAATAGATGAAGTTAATGAAGTTATAAAAATGAAACCTGATGTTATTGAATGGCGTGTTGATTATTTTGAAAATGTAATGGATATTTTCAAGGTGAACAGTGTATTGAAGATTATAAGAAAAATAATTGATGATATACCATTAATACTAACCTGCAGAAGCCATGAAGAAGGCGGCTATAAAGTAATCGATGGTGAAACGAAGTTGAAACTTTTTGAGTATTCTATAGAATCTGGTAATATTGACGCTATAGATATGGAACTGGCTTTTGGTAAAGAAAGGATTGAGCGTATAAAATCTATTGCAATAAAAAATAGTGTAAAAATAATATTATCTTATCACAATTTTGCCGAAACACCATCAGAAAAGTTTATGACAGAAAAGATAAAAGAGGAAATAAGCAATGGAGCTGATATAGCAAAAATAGCAGTAATGACAAAAGAGCAAGGAGATGTATTGAAACTTTTGAATGTAACATATAATGCAAGAAAAGAGATACCCAATCCTTTGATAACTGTTTCCATGGGTTCTTTAGGTCTTATATCCCGATTGTTAGGTTTTGTTTTCGGTTCTGACATGACTTTTGCAGCAGGAGTTAATGCATCAGCACCTGGGCAGATGCCGATGGACGAAATGAGAAGGTTTATTGAAACTATCATTTAAAGATTATTTTTATTTTATTATATTTTCAAATCAAATCTCACTTTAGACAAATTATTTTTTTATTTTTTTGTAAATTGATTTTATGTCAGATCTTCCATATCTATAACTGTGTGTAAGAACAATGATTATGTTTCGTCTATATTTTTTGAACATAATGATGTCATTGATTTTATAAGAATTATATTAAGGACAAAAAGGAAAACTATTTTTTTATAATATAATATGTTACTTTCTACTATTTTTGTGTATAATTAATATGAAAAATATTGCACGATGGGAGAGGTGAGGTTATGGATGAATTCAGAGAACTACTGCCATATCTTAAGCTGTGGAGTACGTATTTGGATATAGCTATTGTAGCTTACATTATATATAAGCTTATGCAGCTTATAAAGGAAACCAGAGCAGAGCAGTTGGTAAAAGGAATCATTATTTTGCTTGTAGTAACTAAATTGAGTGATGTTTTGCAGCTTCACACCATCTATTGGTTGCTGAAAAATGCGATGACGGTCGGAGCAATTGCAATACTGATAATTTTCCAGCCGGAACTTAGGAGAGCTTTGGAACATATCGGCAGGGGTAAATTTTTTGCTAAAAATGAGCTCCAGGCTAAGGAATTGGAAACAGTGTTGGATGAGATAATAGCAGCAGTAAGTGAGCTTTCTAAAAACAGGACAGGTGCTATAATTGCTTTGGAACAGGAAACAGGACTTAATGAATTCATAGAGACTGGAGTTAGAATAGATGGCATGGTTTCTTCTGGTCTTCTTATTAATATATTTGAACCAAATACACCTCTCCATGACGGAGCAGTAATAATCAGAAAGGACAGAATCGCTGCTGCAGGATGTTTTTTACCTCTTACAGAGAGTCAAAACCTCAGCAAGCAATTGGGTACAAGACATAGGGCTGCTTTAGGTCTTACTGAGATATCTGACAGTCTTGTAATAATAGTGTCTGAAGAGACGGGGATTATTTCTTTTGCGAGAGAAGGAAGACTTTCACGATATTTGGATACCAAATCCTTAAGGGAGATTCTGAAAAACCACTATATAAAGGTCGAAACAAAAAAGCAGCCTGTATGGACGAAATGGGGTGCTAAAAATGGATAATTTTTTTGATAAAAAGATTACGGCGAGAGTATTATCAGTTCTACTGGCCACTATGCTTTGGCTTTATGTTATTACGGAACAAAATCCTGTAGTGTATAAAGATATCACTCTCCCTGTAAGGATTATTGGAGTGGAAACATTAGCGGCAAATAATATTACCATTATTGATAATGCTTCATATAATGTTTCCTTAAGGCTTAAAGGTAACAAGAATACATTAGACAGAATAAGCAACACTTCCTTAAATGCATCAGCGGACATTAGAGGTCAAAGAGAGAAAGGCGAATTCTATGTACCGATTCAAATAAGCGGATTACCTGCGGGAGTTGACATAATTTCCATGTCACCTAATTCAGTAAAATTGAATTTTGACAATGTTGTATCTATTGCAATGCCTGTATCCATCAATATTACGGGCAATCCGCTTCAGGGGATGGCAGCCATGACTCCATCCATAAATCCAGGGGAAGTAACCATAAAGGGTGCGGAAAGCATAGTAAATAAAGTAAAGAAGGCTTTGGTGGATTATGATATAAGCAGCTCTTCTGAGACCATTAGAAAAAATATGACAGTTAAGTTATTGGATGAAGCCGGCAAAACAATCGAGGGCTTAGAAGTTTCACCCAAAGCTGTGGATGTGACAATACCTATTGAGTATACTAAAATAGTGGAAATTGAACCGGATGTTGTGGTAAATCCTGCGCCAGGATACATTATTACTAATATTTCTACTAATCCAAAAGAAATTCATATTGTAGGAAACAAAGATTTGCTGGATAAATTGGATTCAATAAAAACAGAAAGGATAGAAATAAGGGATGCCAAAGCTTTCGTAGAACAGCAGGTATCTTTGATGCTGCCTGAAGGTATTGAGCTTGCAAATAAGAAAGAAACAGTGAGACTTAGAATAAACGTTGAAAAAATAATAGAAAAACCATTGGAAGTAACAAACATTTCAGTCAGAAATCTATCTGATAATCTAACAGCAGAGTTTATGCCCGTAAAAGTTCAGGTAACGGCAAGAGGACCTGAAACTATAGTTAATGCTTGGGACGTTAATAACTCGTTTTATGTTGATGCAGCAAATTTGGGTCAGGGAATTCATATGCTTGAAATTAAATACGAAAAACCTGCAGAGATTGAAATATTGATGTTGGAACCTAAGTTTGCCAATGTGGTTTTAAAAGATAAAGGAGAAGTTAATTCTGATGTTTCTAGAGGCGAATAAGCCGAAATACAAGAATGTCAGCAAAAACCCTCAAGTTAAGGAAGGGGTGATATGATGAGCGACACAATGCTCAATGTTAAAAACCTAAAAGAAGTTCAAAGCATGTTGGTGGCTGTGTTTAACGCTACTCAGGATGCTATATCCGTGGTGGACAAAAATGGTATAGGTATCATGGTGAATCCGGCATATACAAAAATAACAGGTCTTTCTGAAAAAGATGTACTAGGTAAGCCTGCAACGGTTGACATAGCAGAAGGAGAAAGCGTACACATGAAAGTCCTTGCAACCAAAAAACCTGTAAAAGGAGCCTTGCTCAAAGTAGGTCCTAACAGAAAGGAAGTTTTAGTCAATGCAGCCCCAATTATAGTAGACGGAGAGCTTATAGGCAGTGTAGGAGTGCTCCATGATATAACAGAAATGAATAAGCTATCGGAAGAGCTAAGACAAGCTAAACAAATAATAAGGAAACTGGAAGCCAAATACACCTTTGACGATATTGAGGGAAATAATCCGGAGCTCCTAAATGCTGTAGAAAAAGCAAAAAAAGCAGCAGAAACCTCCGTGACTGTTCTTTTGATAGGAGAAAGCGGAACAGGAAAAGAGATATTCGCTCATGCCATTCATAATGCCAGTGACAGAAAGTACAAGCAATTTGTTAGAGTTAACTGTGCCGCAATCCCCCAATCCCTTCTCGAATCTGAACTTTTCGGATATGAAGAAGGAGCCTTTACAGGAGCGAAAAAAGGAGGGAAAAAAGGGTTATTTGAGGAAGCTAACGGAGGAACGATTTTTCTTGACGAAATAGCTGAAATTAATGTTGAAACCCAGGCAAAGCTGCTTAGAGTATTGCAGGAAAAAGAAATAATGAAAATAGGCGGAATAAAACCTATAAGCGTAGATGTGAGAGTTATAGCCGCTTCAAATGTAGATTTAGAAAATGCAGTGAAGCAAGGTAAGTTCAGAAAAGATTTATATTATAGAATAAATATGTATCCTATAAAGCTACCTCCTCTAAAAGAAAGAAGAGGAGATATTGAAATTCTTGCAAAATTCTTTATCAAGAAATACAACCAGGAATATGGAAGAAATATTGAAGGAATAGATGATGAGGCATTAGAGAAGCTAATGGAATATGATTGGCCGGGCAATGTAAGGGAATTGGAAAACATTATAGGCAGAGCAATAATAAACATGAAGATAACTGATAAAATCATAGAAAAAAGGCACTTACCTAAATTTGAGCTTGGGGATGGAAAGATTAGCGCTCCATTGGACGTTGATTTTTCAGAATGGCAGCCAATGACTCTTGATGAATTGATTGAAAAAGTTGAAAAAGAGTATATCAGTCGTGTTCTCAAGAGTTGCAACAGCAACAAAACACAAGCCGCTAAGATATTGAACATATCATTAAGAAACCTATACTACAAATTGGAGAAATACAACTTGAAATGATAATGAAGATTTTTGCAATAATTCAAATTTTGCAATATTTTGCATGCAAATTTTTGCAAATCAATACTTTGATAACAATTTAACCCTGTAATACAGGGTTTTTTGTTTTTATTATAACTGGCATATATTTTGCTTGTATTATATTTTAGGAAATAAAAAAACTAGTAATAAATCTGATTAATAAGGAGGTTCCAGCTTGAGCAGGGAATATATATTGGTAATCAATCCCGGTTCTACTTCAACTAAAGTAGCACTTTTCAAGGAAGGTAATCCTGTCAAAGTGAAAAGTATCTCACATCCCAAAGAAGAATTAGAGAAGTATGAAAGAATAGTTGATCAGTTTGATTACAGAAAAGAAATGATACTCCAATGGTTGAAGGAAGAAGAGATAAGACTTGAGGAACTTGTTGCAGTTGTAGGCAGAGGAGGTCTTTTAAGATCAATTCCCGGAGGTACTTACATAGTTACCGAAGCAATGATTGAAGATTTAAAGATAGGCGTACAAGGAGAACATGCTTCAAACTTAGGAGGAATTATAGCCAAGTCTATAGCAGATTCTCAGGGGATACCTTCTTTTATAGTAGATCCTGTTGCCGTAGATGAATTCGAAGATGTAGCAAGAATATCAGGAATGCCTGAATTACCTAGAAAATCATTAGTTCATGCTTTAAATATAAAAGCTGTTGCCAGAAGGGCAGCTAGGGATATGAATAAAAATCTTGCAGAAATAAATCTGGTGATGGCTCATCTTGGCGGAGGCATATCTATAGCTCCTCTCAAAAAGGGTAGAATAGTAGACGTAAATAACGCCAATGACGGAGGTCCCTTCTCAGCAGACAGAACCGGTACTCTGCCTGCTGGCGATATTATGAGAATGTGCTATTCCGGTCAATATACTTATGATGAGATGAAAAAGAAGATTTCCGGCAAAGGTGGATTAATAGCCTACTTGGGAACAAACGATGCAAGAGAGATAGAAAAGAGAATAGGAATGGGAGACAAAGAAGCCGATTTTATATATGATGCTATGGCATATCAGATATCCAAAGAGATTGGGGCCATGGCAACGGTTCTCAAAGGAGATGTCCAAGCTATAGTCCTGACGGGAGGATTGGCCAATTCAAAGCTTCTATGCGACAGAATAAGAAGAAGAGTAGAATTTATCGCTCCGTTGTTGATATATCCAGGTGAAGATGAAATGTTGGCTTTGGCTGAAGGAGCACAAAGGGTTATATCCGGTGAAGAAAAAGCTAAGATATACGAGGAAGAGGTGAAACAAAAAATATGATTAAGACCTTTGATGAAATTGTAAAATATGCCAAGAAGAACGGACCTAAAACCATTGCCGTTGCTGTAGCTCAGGATGAAGAGGTATTAAATGCGGTAAAAGATGCCAAAGATTTGGGATTGGCAGATGCCATACTGGTTGGAGATAAGGAAGAGATTGCAAAAGCTGCGGAAAGATGCGGAATAGACATCGAAACATTTGAAGTTATTGATGAAAAGGACAAAACAGAAGCATGCAAAAAAGCCGTAAACCTCATATCTGAGGGAAAAGCTGATATTGTAATGAAGGGTTTGGTAGATACCTCAATAATTCTTAAGGCAGTTCTGGCGGAAGAAGCTGGACTCAGAACGGGAAATGTTCTATCCCACGTGGCCGTATTTGAAGTAAAAGATTATGACAGGTTATTTATTGTCACAGATGCTGCAATGAATATAGCACCTGATTTGCAGCAAAAGAAGCAGATTATAGAAAATGCTGTAAAGGTAGCTCATGCCATGGGTAATGAAAACCCAAAGGTAGCTGTATTGGCTGCCGTAGAAAAAGTTAATCCTAAAATGCAAGCCACATTAGATGCAGAAGCCTTGGTGGAAATGAACAAAAAAGGAGAAATAAAGGGCTGCATGGTAGGAGGACCTTTTGCTTTGGATAATGCTGTATCAGTAGAAGCTGCAAAGCATAAAGGCATAGATCATCCTGTTGCAGGTCATGCAGATATACTTATGGTTCCGCAAATAGAAGCTGGAAATATGTTATACAAATCCATGGTGTTCTTTGCTAAGGCTCAGAATGCAGGTATTGTTGTAGGAGCCAAAGTTCCGATTGTTCTTACCTCCAGAGCCGACAGCCACATTGCAAAACTGAATTCAATAGCTTTAGGGGTTTTGCTGGCAGGTAAATAATAGATATAACCTGAAGAGGAGGATTTTTTATGCAGGAAGTATTTAGATTGTTGGTCATAAATCCAGGCTCAACTTCTACCAAAATAGCGGTATTCGATAATGAAAAGCCTGTGTTTGAAGAAACAATAAGGCATTCAACTGAAGAGTTGGCTCCTTATGCAACAGTGGCCGATCAGTTTGAATTCAGAAAGAATATGATTTTGGATACTCTAAATGCCAAAGGCATTAATATTACAAAATTGAGTGCGGTTATAGGCAGAGGCGGATTACTGAAACCCATACAAAGCGGTATCTATGAAGTTAACGATGCAATGCTGAAGGATTTAAGGGAAGCAAAAAGAGGACAGCATGCTTCAAATCTAGGCGGAATTTTAGCCTATGAAATTGCGTCACCTCTGCATATCCCGGCCTATATTGTAGACCCGGTAGTAGTAGATGAGTTGGATGACATAGCCAGAATAACAGGCATGCCGGAATTGGAAAGAATAAGTATATTCCACGCTCTTAATCAGAAAGCTGTTGCCAGAAGAGCGGCTAAGGATTTGGGAAAAGCCTACGAAGAACTAAATCTGATAGTAGCTCACTTAGGTGGTGGCATATCAGTAGGTGCTCATAAAAAGGGAAGGGTAGTTGAAGT
>DUSG01000237.1 GCA_012842725.1 Clostridiales bacterium | reverse complement strand
TACTATAACCAATATAAAGAAGGCGATTTGACCATAAGTTTCAATCCTGACATCAGGGCCTACAATTATGATATGTTTGCAGGAGTCAACTATGAAATAGATATATCTAAACCTGCAGGCAGCCGAATCGTAAATCTTACATACAAAGGTGAACCGGTAAAAGATGACGCTGTATATAAGCTGGCTATAAATGACTATCGTTTTGGAACATTGAAATCCTTGGGACTTGCTACGGATGAAGATAAATTCTATCCTTCAAAGGAAGAAGAAGGTGCCCAAGAGTCACTGAGAACTTTGATTTTGAAATATGTGCAAGAAGTTAAAAAAGGTGTAATAACTCCTACTGTTGATAATAACTGGAGAATAATAGGCACCAATTTTGATTATGAAAAGTACAAAGAATACTATGATCAAATTAAATCCGGAGAAATTAAAATACCTACATCTTTTGACGGGAGAACTCCTAATGTTAAATCTATAAACATAAATGATCTGGCTAAACTGGGAAAAGTTAAGGGAACCACGGTTATAAGCCTGTTATCCATAAACGATTTCCACGGTAATATTGTTGAAAGCGGAAAGAATCCGGGAGCAGCAAGATTAGCAGGACATTTGAAGGATGAGAAGGCAGCTAATCCCGAAGGAACAATTATATTGAGCGCAGGAGATATGTACCAAGGTACAGCGGAGTCCAACCTCCTTTATGGAGAACCTGTTCAGCAAATGATGAACATGATTGGCTTTGAAGCCATGGCTATTGGCAATCATGAGTTCGACTGGGGTATAGAAGCTTTAGAGAAATTGAAATCTCAAAGCAAGTTCCCATTCTTAGGGGCAAACATAATTGACAAGAAAACCGGGAAGATCGCAGACTTTGTAAAGCCATATACAATAGTGGAAAAGAAAGGAATCAAGGTTGGCATAATCGGAATTGCCACTCCGGAGACACTGACTAAGACAAAAGCCGATATAATAGAACCCTATGATTTTAGAGATCCTGCTGAAACAGTCAATGCTCTTGTACCTGAAGTGAAGAAAGCAGGTGCTGATATAATTGTCGTGCTTAGTCATTTAGGAGCAATGCAGGATGCGAATACAAAAGAAATTACAGGAGAAGCTGCAGACCTTGCAAAGGCCGTTAAAGGAGTAGATGCCATAATAAGCGGCCACTCTCATCAGACAATAGACGGAAAAGTTAACGGAATTCCTGTTGTGCAGGCATACTATAACGGAAGATCGGTTGCTCACATTGATATTTACCTAGATGATAACAAAAAGATTACCAAGATCGAAACCTATGTAGACGATAATGTCATTAAAGCCCAAGAAGACAGTGAGATGAAAAGCTATATTAACACCATAATGGAAAAATTAGGTCCTATAAAAAATGAGGTAATAGGAAAAGCTACAGCGACCTTCAACCATGATACGGCGGAAACTCAGGTTACTCCGGTAGGCAATTTTGTAACTGACATAATGAGAAAAGCGGTTAATGCTGATATAGCCATACAAAATGGAGGTGGCTTAAGAAGGGATATACCTGAAGGGGACATTACAATTGGGTTGATGTATGAATTATTACCCTTTGATAACACACTGTTTACCATCGACTTGACAGGAAAGCAGGTTAAAGAAGCCATAGAGCACGGCATTATACTGAACAATGAAAAAACATTCAGACCCGGTCAATTCTCCGGTTTAAAGGTTAAATATGATTCATCAAAGCCAAGAGGACAAAGAATAGTGGAAATTACATTATTGGATGGTACTCCTCTTAAAGACGATAAGATTTATAAGGTTGTCACGAATGATTTCCAGGCTACTGGCGGAGATGAGTACATCATGTTTACACAGGGCAAAAACACATTTGATACTAACATACCAGTAAGAGAAATCATCATAAATGAAATAAAGAAGTTAAAAGTCATAAGCCCTGTAGTGGATGACAGATTGATTGATGTATCAGGCAAAACAAGCATGTTTGTTCCGTTTGATCTTGATATGGCAGCGTAGTCAGTTAATTGTGTGTCATAATCGCGGAAATATTGAGAAGGGATCAATTTAAAAGTTTAAATTTAGGCTCTATGTAAAATGATGGGGTGGGTATTTTTGAGAATATCTGCCCTTATTTGCTTTATGGGGAATAAATAGTTGCTCTTTTAATTTGTCTGAAATCAACAAAAATAAACATTCTTAGATTAAGATGCTATAATAAGTTTTGGAAGGAATTATATAATACAATATAATTCTATAATGGATTATAAAATAATATCATTTAAAATAACAGTATAATGTATTGATACTAAATAACCATTTTATATGATATTAATAGAAATTATCGTATATAAGGAGCCACATATGCATAGGAATGATTTACCTAAAATACTTTTTGAAAAAATTGATGATATAGTAAAACCGTATCCTGAATACGTAGAACCAGTTACGCAAATGATTGATAATACAGCTTTTTTCCCGGGTGGCAAAGGATTATGGTTAGAAATCGAATCTGATGTTCTTCCTTCAATACTTGTATTAGGACAGGATTTTTCGACAGTTGAAGAGTATCAAAAAATGCTTAACGGAAATTCAAGTGACTTGGACTGCCCTACATGGAAAAATCTTATTAAGCTATTTGAGAGTTTAAATATTGATTTATGCAGATGTTTTTTCTCCAATGTTTTTATGGGTTTGAGAAAAACAAAATCTATGGTTGGAAGATTTCCTGGGCTTAAAGATAAGAAGTTTGTTGAAAGAAATTTAGAGTTCTTATCATTACAAATTGAAACTATAAAACCCGAACTTATTATTACTCTTGGATTATATGCTACTAAGATGGTTGCTGACCTTTCTCCACAGGATCTTATAAATTGGAAAGAGGCTAAATCTTTTAAGAAGATAGATGATGCTGTGAAGTATGGAGTTAGGTTTGGCAATCACAAATGTAATTGTGTTGCTCTGGTGCATCCTTCCATGAGGCCTATAAATGTTAAGAATAGGAAATACAAAAACTATGTTGGTAACGATGCAGAAGTATGTATGCTAAGAGATGCTTTAGCTAATAATTATTTTTAGTATTATTTACATTACAATATTTTTTAAGAAGTAAAAAGTAGCTTAAAGCAATAATAAGATAAATAATTTTGCTTGCAAATGTAGACATTTATTAACGTGATACTCCTAAAGTAGATAGTATAGTTAAAATATTTCTATATCTTCGATATAAAAAAGAATCCTTTTTGGAGAAAGGATTCTTTTAATGTTTTTTGCTTTTTTTCTTTAGCCTGTAGCGTAAGTTGTTTTTATCCAGTTGACGCTACTTTAATAATTTAGCCCTTTTATCAAATATTTGTATCAAAAAACAAAAGATTTATGAATTAGATAAGTCACATTGTAAAGTTGTGTGCTATAATTTTTATAGCATAATTATGAAATATTTAACAAATATCAGGCTTATACTGTTTCACAGTCTTTCATTCATCCGGTATCATAAATATTTTATGCATAGAACGGGGTTTTTGCATCATGTGAAATAGTGGATAAGCTGCTAAGGAGGGCCTAAACATAATGGAGTGGTACAAAGCAAGTATCGAATCAACGGCTTCACAATTGTCTGTAGATTTAAACAAAGGGCTGGCATCTGAAGAAGCCGAGAAGAGATTAGAGCAGCATGGGAGAAATGAACTTCAAGAAAAAGAGAAAGAATCACTGTTAGCAAAAATAATTAACCAACTTAAAGATTTCCTTGTTCTCATATTGATTGGAGCCAGTATAGTATCTGCTTTTGTGGGAGAGGTTACAGATTCAATAGTAATTATAGCTATAGTTGTAATTAATGCAATTTTAGGCATTGTGCAGGAAGGCAAAGCGGAAAAAGCCTTAGAAGCCCTGAAAAAAATGTCTTCACCTACTGCCAGGGTTATAAGAGATGGCCATGTTACAACAGTACCTGCCAGTGTGCTGGTACCCGGAGATATAATTCTCCTAGAAGCAGGAGATATAATACCTGCGGATGTGCGACTCATTGAGAGTTACAATCTGAAGATAGAAGAAGCATCACTTACAGGAGAGTCAGTACCGGTAGAAAAGAATGCGTATATTTGTTTTGACGAAGATGTATCAATTGGTGACAGAAAAAATATGGGTTATATGAGTACTACGGTTACATATGGAAGAGGAAGAGGAATAGTAATAGGAACCGGTTCTAACACCGAAATCGGTAAAATTGCAATAGCTATTGAAGAAATCAAAGATGAAAGCACTCCGTTGCAGCAAAAATTGGACCAATTAGGTAAATGGCTTGGAAGCGCTTGTCTTTTTATTTGTTTGTTGGTGTTCATTATAGGGGTAATGAGAGGACAAAATATACTGGAGATGTTTATGGTAGCCATAAGCCTTGCGGTGGCTGCAATACCTGAAGGTTTA
>DUSG01000236.1 GCA_012842725.1 Clostridiales bacterium | reverse complement strand
TTCATTCTTAAGCCTCCTATCATGAAAAATAAGCCAATGAGCCAATATTAATAGCTCAATGGCGCAAAAATATTCATTATCTAGCTTAATTTTACAATTTCCTATATAAATTTACAATAGTTTTCAATAAATAGATAAATTGAGCTATCTTAGAAAATCCACCAAAGATAAAGTTATTATTTTTGCTCCCACTGACAAAGCTGCATTGTATACATTTTGCTGCATCTGAAGGTTCATCAATGTCTCAGCCATATCTATATCTTCATTCTTAGACAACAGTCCCCTTAGATTTACATAGTCATCTTCAATTCTATTTAAAGTTAATTCTACTCTATTGGTCTTTACTCCTATCTCTGCTCTTATTGCATTAATATTGTCCAATTGAGCATCTAGTCTTGATAAAGCTCTTTCTATGCCTTCCGAGTTATTCTCCTCTAAATCTTTTATCAGTTGATCCAGTACTCCAAGAAGCTGCGTAGCACTGCCTGATTCAACTCTGTCTCCAATATAAACACTGCTCTTGCTGGTATTGAATCCAATTGAATCCATAGGTTCATTTATGGATTGAGAAGATGAAGTCAAAAGTCCAGAACCAGCTGATGGTGACAAAGTTATAGACAGCGGTGAATAGAAAGTAATATTAGTTCCGTCATTGGCCACATTTACTTTCCCTCTAAGGGATAAATCTGCATCTATGGCTGACTGCAACGCTTGAGTAAACTCATTAATATTTGCATAATTTCCATGTGGTATTTTTATAGTAATAGGGGAACCGTTCCCCAGAGTTATATCTAATCTGTCATTTGTATTATCTATATTTGGAGTCACACTTGAAAAGTTTCCGGTTACACCATAAACCAGTTCAAAAGGTGCATCAGCATTAAATCTTATTCTTCCATCTTCCCCTGTTACAGTAATATATCCTCTTAATTCAGGTATGCTGTTTATTCCTTTTTGAATATCATTTATTAAATCATTAAATGTATTACCTGAAATACTATACGTAATATTTTCAGTCAAATCTATGGTATAACTTTTACCTCCATAGTTTATATAAAGCTTATCCTTACCAGGCTCGATGGTTACCGGATAATTGAATAGATCCAGCTTACCACCTTCTATTGCATATGCAGCTTTTGTACTCTTTAAGCCGCTTTCACCAGCACCATCGATAAATCCTAGATTCTCAAAATTGGTATTTATTGTTCCCTCCAGCTTAAAGCTTTGATCTGCAGTTATAGTAAATACTCCATCTTTAATGGCTAATGACATATGTCCTGCTAATCCGGGTATCTCAGCCAATTTTTTATTGAAATCATATACAAATTCCATATCATCATCTATGCCATATGCCTTATCCATTTTTATTGTGTATGTATTGTCACCGTAGTATATGATAAACTCACTATCTGCTGCTACACCATTAAAACTGTCTGAAGCTTTAAGTAAATATAATGTTGAACCAAAGTATATATCATGGTCAATATAGTCAAGATCTGACACTGCAACCTTAGTTAATACGGCATTCATGTCGATTTCAATACCCATTACATCCTTCGTGTCTATTCCGGCACCGGTTATTTTTATGTTTCTGGCCCCTTTTAACACTACAATACCATTCTCTAACTCAGCTCTTACTAATCCATTCAATGAACTGGCAGCAATTTTATCATTCAAATCATTTATAAATCTCAAAACATCTATTGATGTATATGTACCATTGTCCATTGTTATATCAACAGGTGCTAAATTCCCGTATTGTATACTTATCACATTATTACTTCCGTCAAATGTCACACCTTTAAACTCGCTAATACCTTTCAACACATATTCATCATATGTAGTAGTCGGCATGCTGCCAAATATCCTCTGTCCCAGTATATTCATGCCTATTCTGTCGCTTATTCCTATATTTACCTCGATTACCTCTCCTCCGCTCAACATGCCTCCGCCTAAATCATAGGTTCCGTCTTTTGTGAGGAGAGCTTTATCAGTTTTAAAACCTGAGAAAAGAAAACTTCCTGCATATGTGGTATTGCCAATGCCGATGAGCTGTTGTTTCAACTCTCTTATTTCATCAGCTATTTTCTTTC
>DUSG01000235.1 GCA_012842725.1 Clostridiales bacterium | reverse complement strand
CTTCATCGCTGGGTCTATCTTCGGGTATTTCCCTTGATACCCATGTAATATTCATATAGTGTTTCAAATGAATATTCTCTGATGTAGCATTTCCTCCCCATGTTCCGCATCCAAGGCTTGATGTCATAGGCATTCCATTCGTGAAAGAACCGGCATTGGATTTTGATTGAGGTTGTCTTACCATAATTCGGCCTACCTGAGCCTGAAGTGCCAATTGATGTATATGCTCATCATCAAATGAGAATATGCCTACGCTGTGTCCTTTACCTCCGACCTCATGAATTGCCTTAACAATATCTATAGCATTCTGAAAATCACCTTCGTATTTGTGGACAGCCAAAACAGTTGTCAATTTTTCACGACACCAAACATCTTCATAACTTGTTGTATATGACCCTGTTCCTCTAGCTATAAGGAACTTACGATCTTCCGGAATAGAGAAGCCAGCCAATTCAGCCATCTTTTGAGCGGATTGAGCTACTGATTGTGGTAAACGATGGCAATTTTCGTCCCACATAATCCTCTTTACAGCTTCCTGCTCTTCTTCATTTAACAAATAGCCACCTACATCAATCAATGCCTTTATTGCATCCTCAAATATACTTTCATGAATAATGATGTTTCCGTCGGCAGAACATCCAGAACCGAAATCTGATGTTTTGGAAATCATTGTGTTATAAGCTGCTTTATGGAGATCAAGCTTAGCTGTTTCATCCCAAATCATTGTTGCGTTTCCGGCACCTACACCATAAGCTGGAGTACCTGAGAAATATGCCCTTCTAACTACACCTTGTCCGCCGGTAGCAATAACCAAGTCGCATTTTCTTTGGAGAGCTTCTGCCATTTCTCTATTTATCTTTGCTTTTCCGGTACCTATAATCTGAATCAAATCTTCAGGGGCACCCACCTGCCTCAAGCCTTCGCGCATTAGTTCAACTGTACGAGCACCGGTTTTTACTGCTCTGGGATGTGGTGAGAAAATTATTGCATTTCTGGCTTTAACTGCATATATGGCATTTCCTGCAGGTGTCAAATCAGGATTGGTAGCAGGTATAACGCATGCTATTATACCCACGGGTTTAGCGTATTTAACAATACCTTTTTCAGGTATCTCTTCAATAATGCCTACGCTTTTCTGGCACAGTGCATCTCTTAACACACCTCTGATTTTATATTTCTTGTTTTCACGGGTTACAGGATCACCCATTCCGCTTTCCTCAATACTCATCTTGACCAGTTCTCTGAATGTTTGAGTATTTGCGACTTTCCATGCAATACATCTGATAGTACGGTCTATTTCTTCCTGACTCCATTTTTCAAATATTTTCTGTGCAGCATCAGCTCTTGCAAATTTTTCTTCTATTTCCTCTATCTGTTCTTTAGTAAGCTTCGCATAAATATCATCCATTGAGTTCATTCTGCTCATAGTAATTCCTCCTTATATAAGTGTAATATGTCTTGAAAATAGTTAGAGTTGAAATATATCAGTGTGCATTTTATGCACAGGGATTATCTCTTTATCAAATCTTTTGAACGACCTGCTTTAAGGATGTATGAATCGGTATCATGGCCTACAATTTGCCGTACTTTTTTGGACAATTCTATTAATTTTACAATATCTATACCTGTTTCTATTCCCATTTCATCCATCATATGCACTACATCCTCGGAAGCAACATTGCCTGTTGCGCCTGGAACAAAAGGACAACCTCCCAAACCGGCAAATGAAGAATCGAATTGCGTTATTCCTGCCTGCATCGCAGCCAGTATATTTGCCATAGCCATCCCTCTTGTATTATGGAAATGAAGCCACCATTTCACCTGAGGGTAACGTTCCTGCATAATACAACACATTGAATATACTTGATTGGGTACAGCCATCCCGGAAGCATCCGAAAGAGAAATTTCCGTTATTCCTACATTCAAATAAGCTTCAACTATGCTCTGGACATCTTCAATGGGAATATTTCCTTCCCAAGGAGAACCAAAAGGCATGGAAATAGAACCGGACACCTCAATTCCATTCTGTGTTGCTATGTTAACTATTTCTTCAAAACCAGCAACACTTTCTTCGGGTGTCATGTTAAGATTTGCCAGGTTATGCTGACGACTCGCTGATACGTTAAGTTTGACTTTACGGCAACCACAATTAATAGCCCGCTCAACACCTTTTTTATTTGCAATCAGCGCGCGGAACTCGATTCCATCAATATGATTCAGAGACGAAAAAAGTTGGTCAGTATCTACCATCTGAGGTACTGCCTTTGGACTAACAAAAGAACCTAATTCAATTACCTTGAAACCTGCATCTATAATATCATTAGCCAAATCCAGTTTTTCTGAGGTTTGCAATATTCTAGCTTCATTTTGCAAACCATCACGAAGACCAACTTCACAGATAGTCACTTTCGATGGAAGGTGCATGAGTCTTCCCTCCTTATGAATTAAAAAATATTCTTTATTTAATTACAATTTTAAGTCTTTTCCATCTAGTAGTCTAATACTTGTTTTGTATCAATTGATAGAAGTTCTCTATCACTTCATTAATACTTAGCCCAGCTCAATCCTTCTCCCTTCAGCAGCAGATTGATAAGCAGCATAAATTATTTTAATGGTATCATATGCCAAATCAAAACCTGAAACAGGCTTTCTCCCATAAGCAACACATTCAACAAAATCTTGAAGTTCATATACATAGCCACGAAGTATATCATCACATACAAATAATTTATTCCAACCGGTTTTCTGTGGCAGCATTTCCGAGAATTCAACATTCTCTATTCCTTCTTCATCTAAGAAATAAGCTTCCAAATTATCTGCAGGAGTTATATTACACATCAAAGTACCGTCGTTTGCATAAATTTCGATATAGTTTTTTGTTCCTCCTAATACATTATCGCTAGCTATTACAATAGCCTTTGTGTTATCTGAAAATGTCAACGTTACATTTGCAAATTCCTCTACATCATATGCTTTACATGTCAAATGCCTTTTTTCATATACTGTTAGATTTGTACTGGTATTTCCCATATCAGCCGTTACACTAACAACATCAATCTTTTCGTTTCTTGTCATAGCTTCAACCTGCTTCAACCACAATATTCCTGATAATGGATGGGTACCTATCCTAATAAGGGAGCCACCTCCTGTTTTATCCCATTGGCCAGCAACAGGTGATGAAGACCCCCTCAAACTTTCTTCACCCTTCATGAAAAGAATTTTGCTCTTTTTGTT
>DUSG01000234.1 GCA_012842725.1 Clostridiales bacterium | reverse complement strand
TTTTATAATTCTATTCCTTATCAACCTTTAAGAATTTCACTATCAAAGATGCTGTTTCTGCTCTTTTAAGCTTATCGTTGGGTGCAAATACTCCGCCTTCTTTTCCGGACATTATATCAAGTCCGGTTACAATAGCTATATAACCTTTTAGCTCATTTGGTATATCGTCTTTATCTGTGTAGTTTAATGCAAATATATCTGTCTTTTCTGCTATAAAACCAAGATCCATAGCCCTGACTAACATTTTTGCAGCATCTGCTCTTGTAATCTCAGAGTTCATGTTCTTTTCTTTTTCGCTTATTATTTTTCTTGAGATGGCTTGTTTGTAATAATCATCATATTCTTCATCTGCTGAGTCATAAGCATAAGGAATTACCACGTAGCTAGGTTCAAGTGATTTTATCAACATTTTTATAAAGTCTTTCTGCTTTATATTTTCATTCGGTAGGAATTTATTGCTGCCAGCTTCGATTATTCCAGCTTCCAATAATGTTAGAATATCTTTTTCTGCCCAGTGGTCTTTTATATCATCAAAGGCTGTTTCTTCTTTTTCTTTTATAATCTCTGCATTATAATCTAACGGTTTACCTGTAACCGGATCCAACATTCCTGAAAAATCATCGAATGAGTAAACCAGTTTTACTACTCTGTTATTTGTAGTTCTAATTGTATAATCATAATGATTTATAAATTTCAGGCTAAAGTTTACGTTTTTATATAGTGATTCATAAGCCTTATCTATAGTCATTATATTATCCAGCATCGGGAAATCAATATTCATCCAATTGCTATAGAAACTTGTTATTTCACCTGTGTAAGCGTTTACAGTCACATTTAGATTATTTCCTGGGCAAGGTATTCCATTTACAATTCTGATAAAGTTGAAATTATAGCTAATAGGTTTATCTACCTGGTTGTTTTGATTGAGATTAGCCCTGTATTCAGTCTGCGCAAATTTTTCCGGTAAAACTGCATTCAAGAAGTTTTCAGCCAATTCTTTTGCTTTTTCTATATTATACTTAGGGGTTCCTGTTCTGGCTGCATTATCTCTGACACTGTCATAACTGTACAGACTTACTATTTCTCCGTTTTCAGCGTTTATTGAAATGTTTACATATGAGTATTCATTCTTACTGGCATCATTGTAGCTCCAAGAAAAACTCCAGGTAGCTCCTGAATTATCATAATTTTTATATAATGATTCAGATTCTAATTCCAATTTTTTATCGATTTTTACATATTTCTTTGCTATCTCCAAAGCCTGTTCACGAGTTAGGTATTTCTTATTCTGTTCTATTTCTCGCTTTTCTTCCGGAGTTAATTCCAATGATGTTTTTATTGCTCCTTCAGCGCCAAGCAAATCATATGCAGGATAGTAAATGCTATAATCTAATACTTTGCCTGTAATGGCATCGATAGGTCTATTTCCGTTCTTTAATGTGTAAACTAGTTTTGCGATGTTCTTTTTTGTTTTTTGGTCGTATTTTATTATATAAGCTAATTCTATGCCATTTTCTTTATTGAAAATTTCCTTTGCCTTTTCCAGACTGATGGCTTTTGCAGGATCAGGCATGGCTATTTTACTCCAATTGAAGTAATAATTGACTACTTCTAAGGTATTCTTATTGATGGATATATTTACTCCATCACCTTGAAACTCTATACCATTTACTTTTCTTATAAAATAAAAATTATATGTGGGACTGTTATAGTAATATCTTAGTTCATAGTTATTATCATCTTTTAGGGACATTTCTTTATACCTTGTTGGTTGAAGTTTTTTCAATAGGTCTTCTGCAACTTTTTGAGCTTCTTCTCTGCTGTATTTAGCCAATTTTGACTGCTTCGAGTAATCATCTTTCCACTGATACATATAAAGAATATCGCCGCTGTCTGCATCTACATTTATACTGATGCTGTGGTTATTGTTTTTTGAATTCCAATTCAATTGCCATTGTTTTGTACCTTCCACATTTCCATAATAACTATGGCTGAATTCATAGCTTTCTGTGTTCAAGTCGAAGCTTTTTCTGGCTATTTCAATGGCTTTTTCTAAGCTGATTTTTGCTCCGTTTGCCTTATCATCGGCAAAAATAACATGCGTGCTGGTTAAAAGCAAAGCGATGGCAAGGATTAATGATATTAATCTTTTCATGTACATCACCTTTCATATTATTTCTTTGTCTTATTAGACTAATTTTGGTTATAAAAGTTTCATAATTTATATATTAGCATTTTATCAATAACATACCAAATGTTTTAAGTTTTAGCTGAAATTGCTGCATAATAAGCCAAATGATGGTAATAATTAATTATGAAAGCTTTTAGGAGGTGTTACAATGGCAAAAAAAGAAAAAGACGGTAGGAATCTTAGAATAGCTTCCGATGAGATGAGTTCTTCTGAGATTCACAGCATTATCCTGCGTGGCGTTTTGTGCACCTTTAAAAGCATATTTATCAGTTATTATGTATCTGAGAACATTGAAGCTCTAATGAATTATATAAATGAAAAGAAGATAATGGATCCTAAAGAATATAAAAGGCTTTTAGGAGAAGCGAAAGATTTTTATCCGGTGATTATATGTGCATTGTTTATACCATCTTTAAGAAAAATGACAAAAAATTATAAACTGAAAAGTCTGGATAAAGATAAAAAAGAACAGCTTTTTGTGGAGTTGTATAAAGTGCTTATGGATTTTTTTACTATGTGGTTGTGCAATGTAGAATTAGATCCACTCCTATTTTATAGAATTGGTATGTCCTATAGTAAAAAATTTGATATAGGTCTTTATATCAAAAAGCAAAATTCGTATTATTTAACGGAAATAGAAGAAAGAGTATTAAATAATCAGATTTTAGATATATTATGTATTTATCTCATTGAACAAGTGGCTATTCAATTGGGTATAGCCGGTTTAGATTATATAGATTATTACAACGGTACAAAGATTAAATCTCAGAATGAGAGGATTGAAGGTATAAACATATCATAATATGGCAGCATATTCCGCTTAAATTAAGTCTACATAATGCTATATAATATAGCTGAAGGAGATGGAACAATGAATATTCAAAAAAATATATATAAGCATATTGTAATTTCGGTTTTAATATTTGCAATGGCAGCTTCATCACTACTGTTTATTACAAAAGCTGAAGAAAATACATATACTGTTAACAGTCCGGAAGTATTCAGAAGCGAGTTGTTGCAGCCGGGTGTAAACTATCAGGTTTATAAGGATTTAAAAGGACATTGGGCAGAAAAGTATATGAATGAATTAAGCGATATGGAAATCCTTAATGGTTTTGTTGATAAAACAATGAAGCCTGATAAGGTTATAACCAGATCCGAATTTATAACAATGTTAGTAAGGGTTATGGATTTAAAAGAGGATTCCCAAAAGTATGCCAACTATTTAGATATTCCCGTAACCCATTGGGCATATTCTTACATCAATAGGGCTAAAGCTTATGGCTTGCTGGATTATTTTAATGATAAAAATTTCTACCCGAACAAGGTAATCACACGTGAGGAAATAGCAATTATTTTGTCCAAGGCTTTGCCTAAAAACTTTGTGGCGGACAAGCCTTTATATTTTAATGACATAAAAGATAGTTATATAAATAAAAAAGCATTGACAGAGTTGCTTCAGCAGGGATAATAAATGGAATGCCTGACGGAAGTTTTTCACCTAAAGGTTCTTTTTCAAGAGCTGAAGCTGCTGCCATGGTCTACAGATTTATAAATCTTAAATCTGATGTTGAAGAATCAAATATAATCAGTTTTGCTAAAGAATATGAGTCTAAAATTATAAAAGCAGCTAATGAAAAGAATCAGTCTTTGAAAGGTATAATGGATAATGCTATAGGTAAAGAAAAACTGTTAAACGATGAACGAAAAAAGATCATAACAGAATTAAAAAATTCAAATATAAGCAGAAATATGGGACAAGTTCAAGTCGACATAATGCAGAATTCCATATATAAAGCAGTAGCTGAAGTCAGTTATGAATTAGCTGTAGAAAATGGTTCCTTAAAAAAGAATCTTTATAATATAAGAAAGATTATATATATGACATATAGAGATGGCCGCTTGGTAGTATATGATTCATCATGCGACTATAGCATTGTCAGAAATGAAGGAACAGATAAAAAAGTCAATCTAACCTGGGATTATATACACAGAAAAACTCCTGACATGACAGGAGTACAAAAAATTGAGGGACTGAATGTCATCTCTCCCACTTGGTTTGTGCTGCTGGATGAGTTTGTAAACATTATGGACAAGGGAGACATAAACTATACCAATTGGGCTCGTAAAAATGGATATGAAGTTTGGCCTCTTGTTAGTAATGAATTCAATAAAGATATAACAGCAAAAGTTTTAGCAGATCCAGTAAAAAGACAAAAATTAGTAGATAAAATAATTGATCTTAGCTTAAAATACAATGTTGATGGGATAAACATGGATTTTGAAAATATGAGAACGGAAGATAGTGATGAATATACATTGCTTATCAAGGAGCTATCGGCCAAAGCAAAATCCAACGGGCTTAAAGTATCCGTTGATGTAACTCCCATAAATAAGTATTCCAGTTGGTCTACGTGTTACAACAGAAAAGAATTGTCCAAACATGCAGATTATATAATAATGATGGGATATGACCAGCACTGGGAAGGAAGTCCTGTAAGCGGTTCAGTTGCACAGTTGAGCTGGGTAGAGAATAGCTTAAAAAATATTCTTGAAGAAGTTCCAAGGGACAAGCTTATATTGGCAGTGCCTTTTTATACAAGGCTTTGGAAGGAAACCTATGTAAATGGGAAAACTGTTGTAACATCCAGCGCAATTTCCATGGAAGCCGGAGAAAAGGCCATTCGTGATAACTATGCAATAAAGGTGTGGGACGAAGAAAGCGGCCAGTATTATGCTGAGTATAAAAAAGATGGTTCCTTGTATAGAATATGGCTGGAGGATGAGAACTCAATAAAGTTGAAAGTCAGATTAGCAAATAAATATAATATTGCAGGGGTAGCTTCATGGAGAAAAGGGTTTGAGAAACCTGCGGTCTGGAATGTGATAAGTTTAATGCTTGGTGCAGCATTATAGAATGCTGCACCAAAAATTTTGATTAATAAATGGCAAATAGGTAAATAATTAAAATATATACAATTACTATCGGAAGGTGGAAATATTGAGGAATAAAGCAACAATTGGAGATAAAACTGTTGTTGTCAGGAAGAAAAGGCCCATGATATTTGTATTTGCAGTTTTAATAGTTTTCGTAGTATATAGGTTTTCATTATTTAGCTATTTCGGAATTGTTGCTGCTTCTGATGCTAAAACAATCATAAGGGATTTTGAGAAGAATTATCTATATAGCTATGCACTGTCAAACAGTGAATATATAAATTTAAAGAAAAATATACTTAATAAGATATTTACAACCAAAGCAGAAATCAATAAGCTGATAGATCATTCAAAACAATTTGCTGGAGACGAAGTTACTGTTTTCAGCTATGCAGATTTAATACAGGGAAAACTTAGGTATAACTTATATAAAAAGATGGAATTCAAAAAAAAGAAAATAGATGATAAGACATACTACATAAAGCTCACCAGCTTTGGTGAGAATGCTGAAAGCAAATTCTTCAAGACTTTAGATAAGGCTAAAGGTATAGACTATCTGATATTGGACTTGAGAGGTAACCATATGGGCAATTATACTGAAGTGATAAGTATGGCTGATGACTTACTTCCAGGAGATATGATTATTGCTTCTATAGAATTCTCATATTCTAAACATGAATACAGATCAGATGATTTTTATTTTGATTTTAAAAAGATATTTATCTTTCTTGATGAGGACAGTGGCTATGGTTCTGAAATGTTGGCTCTTACACTGAAAGAAAATCTGAAAGACAAAGTAGAAATTATAGGGAAAGAAACCAGAGGAGCCAATATAGGACATGTTTTTAAAGCTTATTATAATAAAATAAACTTTAATATCGCTTCATTTAAATGGGATGTTAAAGGGAAGAGTTCAGAAGCGTTGGTTAAATATCTGGCTAAATATAAAAATGAAAAGCTAGATAATATCGATGATTATCTAACAATAGTAGAAAAGATGAAATAACCAGTTTATTTGTTCACTTTGTTCAGTTTAGAGTAGTTGTTTATATAGTTATAATACATTTTTCTGCATTCTGTTGGACTGATGAAGTTTAATTCACCGAATAACGATGCTCCCACATAAGCTTTGCAATTTTTCTGGGTGAGTATTGCTACTATGTTTGCTTCCGATTCATTTCTGCCGCAACATAATGCGCCTACGTTTTTTACAAGTACTACCAGTGATTCTGATAGCGCATCGACAATGCTATCCTCATTAAAAGGAACTATTTTTGCACCGGTTCCTGCAATTTGTGCAAAATCGTCAAGAAGGGGTTTCAGTTCTGTATCATGATGACATAAGGCTTCTATTATTGGTGTATTTACTAATTGTATATTTTTTAAATCATTATGCTTTTTGAAAATGCCGTAATAAATCTTTATTTCATCAGGCATTCCCGGCTCAAATGTTTCTATTGATTTGAACCCAGCATTATTGCCATAAGCAAGAATTCCATTTTCGGCTCTTGTGCAATTTGTATATGTGATTTCTATTTTAGAAGCAGTATCTTCATTAGCATTATTTATAGAAAAGTTTATTATTTCTTCAATATCAAATATCTTTTTTCCGCTCAGTTTTGAATATCGGTTTATTATCAAATCTTTGCATGCTTTTTCAAGTTCAAAAGCTATTGAGAATGTTTCTTCATAATCTGTTCCCAAACATATGACACCGTGATTTTTTAAAATGATTGCTTTAGTGTTTGATTCCCTTAATGCTTTAAGGACATTATTTTTCAGAGCATCTGTACCGGGCAAAGCATAATCCGCAAATGGTATTTCACTGCCGATATATGGATAATTTTTTTCTAATCTAATTTTTTCTATAGAAGAAGCGCTCAATATGGAAGCATATTCCTGATGGGTGTGGATTATGAAATTTACATCAGGAAATAATTCATATATTCCGGCATGAACGCTTTTTTCGGAAGATGGTTTTATATTACCGCTATAACTGCCATTAGATATATTGACAACTACTATATCATCTGGAGTAAGGGTATCATAATTTCTTCCACTGGGAGTTACAGCGAAGTATTTATCATCTATTCTGCAGCTTACATTACCCCATGTGCCTGCAATAAGCCCGCTTTCCATAATTTTCATACCGGCTTTTAATACCAATTCTTTTGCCATATCAATACTCATAGCTATCTCCTTTTACACTGAAATTATCATGTTTAGGATAACATTAATATTCCTTTTTATGCAATAGAGCAGTAAACTATTAAATTAAAATTTATTAGATTTGTAACCTTATTTTTTTGAGAGTCGTCAATCATATAAAAGACTAAATTGGGGAGGATGGAAATAGTTATGAAAAAGGAATTAATTTACACAAAGCTATTTTCATTAGTATTTATACTTATGTTTATATTTTTGACTATGGAAGTATCAGCAGCAGGAGGTATATCTATTTATACTACATATCCCAGTATAGTGATTAAGCCGGGAGAAAACATTGAAACAACAGTTACTGTATCCAATTCAACAGGAGTCGGAAGAGAAATAGAATTGAAAATCTTGTCCTTGCCTGAGAACTGGGAAGCATACCTAGAAGGGGGAGGCAGAATAATCGATAGAGTTTATGTATCTAAAGATGATACCGATATATACTTGAATGTTAAAGTTCCTAAGGAAGCAGAAGAAGGAACTTATAATGTAGTTTTGGGAGCTACTTCCGGTGGCTACAGTGATAGATTGAATATGAGATATATTATAAAACCTGATGCTGAAAACAAGGGAGAAATAGAAACAAATTATAAAGAGTTAAAAGGGTCGAGCAGTACGAGTTTTAAATATGAATTGCAGATAAAGAACAATAAAAACGATGCTCAAACCTATAGTTTAGGAGCAGATGTGGGTAGAGGATGGCAGGTGAAATTTACTGAAAAATATGACTCCAAAGAGATTGCAAGCATTCCCATCGAATCTAACAGAACAGCCAATTTGGTAGTAGAAATAACACCTCCTGCCACAATAACTGCCGGTGAATATATCATCCCTATTGCCGCAGTGTCCAACAGCGAAACATTAAGCACAGAGGTTAAAGTGATTATAACAGGTACATATGGAATGAAGGTTACCACGGTAACAGGCAGACTTAACGCAGAAACAACAGCCGGAAAAGGTGAAACTATAGATATTCTTATACAAAATACCGGAAGCGCTGAGTTGAGAAATATTAAATTATCATCATGGCAACCCACCGGGTGGAATGTTGAGTTTGAAAAGGACAGTATTGATGCCATTGGCGCAGGAGAAAGTGCAACTGTCAAAGCTACTATCACGCCGGATGAGAAAGCTCTCGTAGGAGATTATGTGGTAGAAATATCTGCACGAGCTCCGGAAGTTACCAGTTCAGCTGAAATAAGAATGATGGTTAAGACGTCAACCTTATGGGGATTAGCAGCAATAGCTGTTATCGCTGCATTAGGTTTTGGATTATACAAGATATTTAAAACATACGGGAGAAGGTAAATATGATGGATAAGGTTATTATAAAAACAACAGGGCTTACAAAAAAATACGGCGATTTTACTGCTGTGGATAACTTGAATCTTGAAATATATGAGGGAGAAATCTTTGGACTTTTAGGACCTAATGGAGCAGGCAAAACAACAACATTACTTATGCTCCTAGGATTGACGGAACCGACTGAGGGGACTGCTGAAGTGGCTGGTTGCGATGCAACAAAGGAAACCCTGAGGGTAAAAAGGATTGTAGGATATTTGCCTGATAACGTCGGTTTCTATGAAGATATGACCGGGAGGGAGAATCTCAGATTTACCGGGCAACTTAACGGTCTGGAACCAGACATCATTGAAGAAAGAATTGAAAAGTTGCTGGAAAGAGTGAAACTGTCAGACGTAAGAGATAAAAAAGTTGGTACTTATTCAAGAGGAATGAAGCAAAGACTTGGTATAGCAGATACCCTTATGAAAGACCCTAAGATAATCATATTGGATGAACCTACGCTGGGCCTTGACCCTGAAGGTGTAAGGGAAATGCTTGACTTAATCACGGAGCTTTCAAAGAAAGATAATAGAACCATAATCATATCTTCACACCTTTTGCATCAGATTCAAAAAATATGTGACAGGGTAGGTATATTTGTAAAAGGTAATCTTTTGGCCATAGGGCCTATAGAAACTTTAGGGGAAAAAGTTTTTGAAAATGAGCCTATTACCTTGGAAATTGAGGTTCTTCCTTTAGACGGAAAAGTCATAGAAATGATAAATTCAATTAACGGGATAAGTGATATTAAAACAATTGAAGGAAAGGTTATAATTCAATCGCATGTAGAAATCAGAAAAGAACTTGTTAAGCTCTTAAGCCAAAATGATTATGAGATACGGTATTTAAAACAGAGAGGGAGAGAGTTGGACGATATCTACAGCAGATATTTTGCAGGAAAGGAGTGAAAAAATGAACAAAAGCGGATTATGGATTTTATATAAGAAAGAGTTAGCTGATCATCTTCACAGCAAGAGATTCTTTATAGTATTATTTATTATAGCAATTACTGGATTTTCGAGTATTTTTGCCGCCGGAAAAGGAATAGTTGAAGCTATTGGAAAACAGGAAAGCGATACATTCGTTTTTCTTAGACTTTTTACCGCTTCAGATGGTTCTATTCCATCGTTTATATCATTTATGTCATTTTTAGGACCTTTTGTCGGATTAGCTCTAGGATTTGATTCAATAAACGGAGAGAGGAACAGAGGTACTTTAAGCAGGTTGATGGCGCAACCAATTGCTAGAGATTCTATAATCAACGGGAAATTTCTGGCAGGGGTTACTATAATAGCATTGATGGTTTTTGTTTTAGGTGTTGCAATAGGAGCTTTAGGAATAATAATGACCGGAGTTCCCCCTACTGTTGATGAACTGTTCAGGATATTCACTTATCTAGTATTGACCATATTTTATATGTCATTTTGGCTTGCTTTATCGCAGTTGTTTTCAATTCTTTTTAAACAGACTGCAACCTCAGCCCTTGCAGTGATAGCTGTATGGTTGTTTTTAGCAATATTCCTGGGGCTTTTGATAAATGTTCTGGCAGATTTTCTGTACCCTCTGAACAGTACATCTACACTCGATATAGCGTTAAAGAACAGTAAAATGAAATTGTATTTAAATAGAATTTCTCCTACCACTCTTTATGATGAAACAACAATAACTCTTTTAAACCCGGGAGTTAGATCACTGGGTTTTGTATCTCAGGAACAACTGATAGGAGCCATACCCAGTGCATTACCTTTCTTACAGAGTTTAATGATCATTTGGCCGCATTTTGTAAGTCTGATCGCAATAAACATGATTTGTTTTACAATCTCTTATATCTATTTTATGAAACAGGAGATTAGGGCATAAAAAAGGTTTAATGTTTAACACACTGGGGAGATGAATATGCAGGACAGTGTAGAAAAGCAATCCATTCATTGCGACAATAAAGAAGAACAATTGGAATACTTAATGCGGAGATTTGGAAACCAGGTAATGAAGATTGCTTATTATTATTTGAGAGATGTACATCAAGCGCAAGATATTTATCAAGAAGTATTCATAAGATTATATTACAATTTAGAAAAATTTAGAGGTGAATGCAGTTACTATACGTGGATATGCAGAATTACTTCTAATTTGTGCAAGGATTATCTTAAATCTGCAGCTTTTAGAAAGCTTATTACGGTCGGTGTTTTAAATGATTATAATAAATCCTTACGGGAGACCGGTAGAATGTTGGAAGAAGTTGAAGGAAGTCAAATATTTAGATTAGTAATGGATCTTCCAATTAAATACAGGCTTCCTATAAGCTTATACTATTTTGAAGAATTTACTGTAGCGGAAATAGCAGATATTTTGAAAATCAGTGAAAGCAATGTAAAAGTGCGGTTGCATAGGGGAAGAGAAAAGCTGAGAAAGCTTATATCTAAGGAGGAGTATATATGAATACTGATAAAAATGATATGGAAAAAATTCTGTTTCAGGCCAAGAAGGATGTTGATAAGTTTTTCTCAGGCTTCCCTTATGCAAATTTGAATAAAAGTGTGCATTGCAATTTGAAAAATGGTAGAAAACCAGTATCTGTAAATACCATCAATTATAAATTATCATTAAAATACTCTGCATTGGGAATATGTATATTATTGCTTTTAATAGGCGGTTTTTATAACTATAATGAAAAGAGTTTCAGGAGCGATGCGTCAATGGGAGAGCCAATATCAAAACAAATGTTAAAATTTGAGGATGAAAATATTTATCAATGGCTTCATTTTTTCAAAATCAACAAGCCCTATCATAAGGATAACAATTTACTGGCAGTTATATGGAATCCGATAAATAATGGTGATTTTGAAATGGTGTACAGCAGTATGTTCGAAAACAGCAGCAAACCGCTGCCGGTCCATATTATCGGATTTCCTGAAAATAAGTCTTCAATAATAATAATTTCATCAATAGATGATGATGAGAAATATATTCATTATAGAATAATCAGCTACAAGGATAATAAACTTTTTACATTTGTTGAACAGAACTATGTAATAGGCGGAAAAATAGAAGTCGTTGACGGAGCTATAAAAGAAACACGCCTTGTTCCCAAAAACTTAGTGGGAAAAAATGGAGAACAAGACATGAGAAGAATTGTCACTTATTTTATACCTTATCAATTAGATAAATATGGAAATATCACATTACCTCTAGAAGAACTTAAAATAAACAAAGGAGAACATGTTGCGATTATAGGTGATGATAGTGTACCTATTGAAATATCTGATTCTAAACTTTTATTAGATTGGAATAGAGATGACAGTCTGGTAAATATAAATAATGATATAAAGCATCTCTATGCTTGTAATTCAGGCAATGAATATATATATATAAAGCCACTGAATGGCGGAATGTCAAAGAGGATATTTATCAATGTTATGGATGGAGATGAAGCTGATAAAGAAAATTAACTGGCTTCAAAGGCAAGCAAAAGTCACAGAGATATTAAGATAAATTAAATTTAGCAATGTTTTAGTAATGAGGCATATAACGCAAGAGGTTTACTTGCGTCTTTTTTTGTGAAAAAATTAGGATTATTAATTATCTATGTCGTATGCGGTTGCAATATGCGGAGAGCAATAAGTAAACTATTTTGGGTATATGCATTATTTT
>DUSG01000029.1 GCA_012842725.1 Clostridiales bacterium | reverse complement strand
GCAAAGCCAAGTGATAGTGTATCCTTAACACCTAAAGGGTCGGAGGCGGTATAATAAGCCAAGCGGTGGTGATAGAAACACTTGGTTCTAACTAGAGGGATTTTTACACAAAAAATTGGACTTGATCATTTATTAAGACGAAATTATAATTTAAGGGGTTATAAAAAAAGGAGCTTTACGCTCCATCCATTCATCTTATGCTGATTATTCAATTATCTTTTTCACATAATCTGAAGTGGCAACTGATAGTAAAGCTCCATAATCCATTCTAAATTCAATTATATCACCAATATCGTAATCCTTTTTGCAATCTGTTACATCTACTATCATATGGTCGCTACTTGCACCCAGAATTATTATATCTTCATCCATCGGTATCAGACCATCTATTCTGACATCTTGCTTTCCTATTGCCAGTATAGCCCTTTTTCTTATTCCTCTATCTACAAAAGTGGGTTTATTTCCAAAAGCATCTACACCTATTTCCCCAATAGGTACTGATGGCTTTTCTTTTAATTCTATAATTTCTGCACAAAGGGTGAAACAGTCATTGTAAGTTCCATCAATTCTTTCTCCATATGCAGTTTCATTTCCTAAAACAATAGATTCACCCAGTCTTAAATTGTTAATGCCTTTTGGTATTGTTCCTTTTTCAACTAAATATATGCTGCTTGAGTTTCCACCGGAAACAATGGATAATTTTATATTATATTTTTTCTCTATATTGTTTGCAATTTCTACCAACTTTGAAAGATTCTCTTCATTAGGTATTACCGCTCCATAACATGTTAGGTTTGTCCCAATTCCTATCAGTTTAATACCTTCTAATTTCGTAATCTTATCGACATAATCCATTACATCATCTGCCCAAACTCCTTCTCTCAGATCTCCAAGATCTACCATGAGAATTATTTGGTGCACCTTCCCTTTTTTTACAGCTTCATCTGACAAAGCTTTAATTACCTTATACTCAGAATTCAAGCTTATATCAGCGTATTCAATTACTTCCTCAACCTGCGACAGCATAGGTATCCTTAATAACATCTTTGGTATATTAAAAACTCTCAACTTTTTTAAATTTTCAATTCTGGAGTCTGCTAAATAGCTGGCTCCACCTTTAACCATAGCAACTGCGATTTCAGGCATTCCACAAAAAACCTTTGTAACGGCTGAAACATTTATACCTCTGGCCGCACATTTTTCCACTAAAAGTCTAGTATTTGACTCTAATTTAGCCAGATTCACTTTTAAAGCAGGATAATTCATCCCTATCCTCCTTATATTATTGATTCTTATATAGGCTATTTTTCATAAGAATTAAAGCATCTTCAGGGTATTTTTTCGATAGTACTCCTAAGGAAGCAAAAATATAATCATTATCTATTAGAATTTGAGCATCTTTCCCAGGATATAGTTCTACATCTTTTTTCTTTTCTAAAATTGATTTCAAAATATCAATTCTTCCAGGCAGTCTAGTTAAAGCCCCACCTGTACCTATTATATACTTTATATTTGTCAGATCTTTTCCTTCTGCAACGGTTTTTTTACCTGTAGGACCATATATATATCTAATTATTCCTGCATGTCTTTCCAAAGAAATCAATACAGCTTCTTTTGTTAATCGCTCAACGAATTTTATTTCTTCCTCGTTTTCAGGTATGGGTTTTATATTTCTTATCAATTGTTCTGCGTTTGGAAATTCTTCCTTAAGTTTTTCCAAACCAATTTTTTCTACAATATGCATGGAGTTAACATAAACTCCTAAATCTCCTTCTACCGTCCTTTTTGCATAAGGCTCAGGACTTATTAGTATCTTGCTTATTTCCTCTGATCCTTCAGTTACAGAATGAACATCAGTGGTAGCACCACCTACATCAAATATTACTAGATCACCTAAATCATCCTTTAACAATTTAGCGGCTTCCATAACTGCACCAGGAGTTGGAATTATGGGTCCTGTAACCATTTCTCTAACGGTACTCATTCCAGGTGCGTGAATAATATGTTCCTCAAATACATCTTGTATTACTCTTCTAGTAGGTTCGATATTTAAAACATCTATCTTAGGATATACATTGTCTACTATATAAAGCTTTACATCTGCTTCTTCGCATATTTCCTTTACTTCTTCTCGATTTTCAATATTGCCGGCATAAATAATAGGTACATTCAAATTTAAAGAAACTACCTGCTCCATATTGTATAAAGCTGTTTCTCTTTCACCGTAATCGACACCGCCAGCAATAAGAATGATATTCGGATTAATCTCTTTTATTTTCTTTAAATCGGTTCTTCTTAGTTTCCCAGCAGTGACCATTTTAATGATGCCACCTGCACCTAATGCAGCTTCTTTGGCAGCTCTTACAGTCATATCATAGACTAACCCATGGACAGTCATCCGCAAGCCTCCTGCTGCACTGCTGGTAGCAAGCATTTCACCGTAGATCAATTCATCAACTTTAAGTTTGCTTTTTAAATCATTTATGGCTCCTTTCAATCCAATAGTCACATCACCCTGCAGCACAGAAGTTGGAGCCACTCCCTGTCCTATAAATTTAGGACAGGGAGTACCAATTCCATTAAAAGCGTTTATTACAGTTGTTGTACTTCCTATTTCGGCAACCAAAACATCAATTCTCATTTTTACCCTTCATTTCCCTTCTCTTTTTAACCAGGAAGCTTGCAACATCTATACCTTTGCTGCCTCTTCCAAATCCGGCATCCATTCCTGCTTCAACAGCTATTTCATTTGTTACTTGAGTACCACCGCATGCAAGTATAACTTTATCTCTTATACCTTTTTCAACACATAGTTCATGTAACTTCTTCATATTCTTAATATGAACATCATCGTGGGTAATAATTGTACTTGCTAATATCGCATCTGCATTGGTCTCTATAGCCGCATCTACCAATTTCTCAACAGGGCATGATGTTCCCAAATATAAATACTTAATACCGAATTTCTCTATGCCGCCATGTTTTATATCTAAAATTTCTTTTAATCCTACTGAATGCTCATCTTCACCTACTGTAGCAGCAACTACAAACATAGGATCTTTTTCTATATCTTCCCTTATTTCATCTTCAGAAAGTACCGGTATTTTTTCTGGTATTACCAATTCATTTAAATTAATGTCGAATTTCACTTTACCTTTGATTTCAACCAGAGTACCTTCTGCAGGATGCATTACATTCTTGTGAATTACTGTAACATCTTCAAGACCCATCATTTCACCGCATTTGATTGCTGCAAACTCAGCAGTTCTTTCATCAAGTGGTAGGAATATGGTTACAGCAACAATTCCATCTGCTCTCCATTCAACTTCTGGTTTTACATACTCTGTATCATAATATTTCTTAAGCTCTTCTAATCTTACATTGACATTATCAAATTCATCTAATTCATCAATGTATACTATCTTAGAAGGATCTTCAAAAGTATCTCCACCTATTGCATCAGAAGCTTTTTCGAATCCTTCAGGAATATTATTGTATCCATAATGTACTGATACAGGAGCAAAATAATCCTTATCCCTTTCAAAAATCATGCCTGCTCCTATACCGCCATCGATTTGTCTTACAATTCCATCTCCATTTCTTTCAGGATAGAATCCGCTATCTACGAAAAAGCCCTGTTCTACTGCCTTAAAGTATCCTCCTACCTCTAGGATTTCTTCCATAAATAATATAGCTCTTTCCTTCAGCTCTCTTACTTTCTGTCCAAGTTCACCTTCTCTGTCTATTTTTACCATATCTCTTAAGCCATCCATACCAATTAAAGCTTGTTTAGCAGTACTTATTGCAGCAATATTATTATAGTGCCATGGAACATTTCTTCCTTCATCAGGTGTTATTGTTGATTGAATATCAGCACTTGTAAGCCTTGAAATCATCAAATTGAGAGTATGAGTTACAGTTGCTTCTCTGGTATCAGATTCCATGTATTTTGTATTTTGTTGCGCTCTCATCTTATATTCGCTGAATAATTCTCTCAAAGCTACAGCATATGGAAGATCCAATCTCATACAAGGTGCAGGTGGAGCAGTAGGTGGAACAGTTGACAATGCAATATTTTCAGGCTTCATTCCTATCTTTCTGGAGAAAGCACAGTTAATAGCATGCTGTACCATAAGCTCAGGCATTACCTTCCATGCTTTCATAGCTGTAGCATTGGCATTATGAGCTCCGTCTATTTGAAGCATATCAGCCCAAGCCATTATTTTCTTAGCTTCACATGCATCAACAAAGCTTCTAATCATGTTTACGTTTCTGTAAAGTACATTGTATTGAGGGTCCTGATGAGCTCCGTTTACTCCTTCTTCAGCAAACATAACTGCTATATCCGGTCCTGCAACACCTGATACATAAGAGTGGAAATTAATTGGCCTTCCTACTTCATCCTCAATCAAATCCAGCGCCTTTCTGGTAGCTCTTACTTGCTTCCTTGTTACCATTATTCCGCCTATTCCTTGGCTTGTTCCTTCAAGCAATGAGTCTACGTGAGATTGACCGGCAGTCCTAATAACCATTATATGGTCTGCTCCATGCCAAGCAGCCATCCTCATTCTTCTTATATCATCTTCGAATCTTCCCGAAGCTATTTCCGTAGTAATAACACAATCAGGTTGTGGATCGATATATCCAAATCCCCTGCTTGCAGGAAGAGGTATAGAATTTTTTAATCCTTCTGATGTTTCGCGATATTCAAATTCACCAATTTGTCTTGTCTGATTCCTGCCTTCTCTCCAATGCCATCCTCTTCTTCTAGGTCTATAATGTTCCAAATCTTTTAATATTTCTTTTATGTCTATTTTTTTGTTCGGATCTAATTTCATTAGTTATTCACCCCTTCAAAAAGAGTATCAACTATATCCCAATACTTTCCTTCTGCTAAACCTAATCCTGCTTCTCTAACAGAAATTCCAAGTTTTTTGGATAGTCTCCAAACTACATTACCAGCACCTTTACCCATTAAACCTTTTTTCATAACACCTTCTACAATCGGTTTAACTTCAACACTTGAAAATCCCATTCTCAGAAGAACGCTTCTTTCAATTGCGGGAGTTGTGTATTTATAGCCCATTTCCAACATTGGCTCAACTATCTTATATGCCAGCTCCCAAAATCTTTCTTTTAGCTGTTCTTCAGTCAAATCCTTCAAGTGTTCTCTTCTCTTTTCATAATCATCTGGTCTTTTCACTTAACATACCTCCTAAACATAATTCTATAATTTATTGCTAATATACTTTTGTTAACCAAAGTATTTGAGTAAAACTTGATTATTATAATACTTTTACATCCAATTCTGATAACACACTTCTTACAAAATTCTCATCACTATTTGTATCTTTAACAAGAAATTCAAAATCATATTGACTAATCTCTTTCTTGCCGTAGTTATTTATCGCATTCTTTATATAAGACATCCTTGCTTTGCCTAAATCAAAATCTCTAACTTTTATTTTAGATGGATGATCTGGGAAAACTATATTTTGTCCGGGTACTTCTGTATCCGGGTCTCCAAACAATATTTCTATACCGTTTTGTTTAGCAAAACTTATTTGAGGCATAGGGTGTTTTCCAGCGCCTGTATATTCTGTCTCTTGTACCACTATTATTTGATCCTCATCCATTTCCTGTGCTAATGCAAAAGCAGCTGTCAAAGATGTATTCCCGGCAGGTCCTCTTTCCAAACCTTCTAACACAGATAGAGCTTCTGTAATATAAAAGACTTCACCTTGCTTTACAGTCAGATATCTATCTAAGTACCTCAAAGGTCTTGCTGCATTCCTAGGCACATCTGCTCTATCCGGCCATGTAGCAAAAGGTATTCCAAAACCTGTATGTCCTGTAGTAAAAGATTTTCTGTTAAAATCTCTATCAGAAGCCATATGCAATCCAGATAGATCAACGCTGGCTCCTACTATCTCCGTATGTTCAGCACCTGCTTTTTTGATTCCCCTTGCCGTTCCTGTAACATTTCCTCCACCAGCATGGGTTATCACAACCTTATCTGGATCTCTGCCTAACTTTTCTCTAAACTGCATTATCAACTCATAGCCTAATGTCTCCACTCCTGCGATACCGAAAGGCGTATAAAGAGACGCATTAAAATAACCGGTTTCTTCAAGCAAGCACAAAAAACTATAAAACAGTTCCGGTCCAACTGATAACTGTACAACCTCTGCACCGTAAGCTTCACATGCTCTCTGTTTTTCTAGTATTTCTGGTTGTCCAACCATTTTACTATCGTAGCATTCCTGGACAACTATACACTTTAAGCCAGCCATTGCAGCCTGGGATGCTACCGCAGCGCCATAGTTTCCGCTGGTAGCTGCAATTACACCTTTATAACCTAATTTCTTAGCATGATAAACAGATACAGACGCCCTTCTTGCTTTAAAGCTACCGGATGGATTAGTCGCTTCATCTTTAATAAATATCCTTGCACCTTTTCCTTTAGGAGCCAGTTTTCTTGCTAATGCAGTAAGATTTTTCAACTCTAATATTGGCGTATTACCAACACCTGTTGATGACTGTATTTTCTGTATTTCTTCCAAACTATAGCCTGCTTCTCTCATCATTCTTTCATAGTCAAAACCTATACCGCCCGTTTCGAAAACGTCATAATCAATACCTATCGCTTTCTTCATGATCTCATTTTTTCTACTCATGACTGCGTCATATGACATATCTCTACTCATCACAGTCACCTCCAAAAAGCATTTCCTTCAGTTGCATATCTATCTTAGCCAACTCTGGTACATAATCACCAAAGTCATGAATATACCTTGGATTTAACTTAATAGCCGTTCCCTTTACTATCCTTCCTGTGACTGTTTTTATCTCAATTTCTTCACCTATTTTCCCGTCGCTAAGTGCAAACCCTTTGACCCACATTTCAAGTGGAACCTTTTTAGTATCTTCCGGTAGGTGAGAAGCCCTTTCCTCAGGTTTTAAAACAATCTTATGAATTTGTACCCAATCACCTTTTTTTATAGTATCCATCGGATTCTCTAACCTTCCTTCATAATAAATATAGAGTTAACAACTATTATTTTTTATAATTAAAGATTTACTTATAACATAAATCTAATTATTCAACTTCTATAAGCTCTCTCATATCACCCATAATAGCTCTCGGAACAGGCAAATCTATCATAGTTCTTAATCCAGGTTTTGCATTTATAATATGTGGTATCATATTGATAATCATAGCTATTGTGCCAATACCCCCGGGAACTTCAGGTTTATTAGCCATGTTTATATTAGGAGTTCCCTTTATAATTATATAGTCACCTGTTTCTGTTCCCTCTAATTCAGGTTCTATTTGCTGCGGATGATCCATCTCTATTTTTAATTCACCGTCTACATAGCCATAACCCTTCATAGCACAGCCTGCTACATAACCAGGTTGAACCTCAGCATAAGGTGCTTTTCTATATACATTTGAAACAATTGGTTCCATAGTCTGTTTTATTTCATCGCTTAATTTCCAACCTAATGCATCAGCTATCATTGTTATGGATTCATGGAATCCAACATGTCCTGCAATTTTCCCAGTTTTTGCTCCTTCGTAGAATTCTTCAACTGTAGTTCCTATACCTTGTTCTTGCATTACAGCAGGACCAAAAGGAGATAAACTATTAACTCTTCTTGCTATAATATGATCAACATCTAAGCAAGCACCTGTTAAGCATATTACCAGCAAGTCCATTATCAAACCGGGATTGATACCAGTTCCCAACACAGAAACCCCATTCTCTTTAGCTATTGCATCCATTTTAGCAGCTAATTCAGGTTCTTGAGCTTTTGGATAAGCCATTTCTTCAGCACTTGTTATAACGTTGATTTTTCTCTCTAAGCAGTATACTACTTTATCAAATACATTTCTTGTAAATGAATCGGTACAAATTAACGCTACATCAGCTGCTTTTTCTTTGATAACGTTTTCTTTTGTTCCTATAATAATATCTTTATCTTTTGGTTTTTCAACATCTAAATAATCATAAATACTTTTCCCAACTTTTTCGCCTATATCGATAACACCTACAATCTCTACTCCTTTTTTCTGAAGAAGGGCTTTTGCAATCCCGCTACCCATTGCGCCAAAGCCCCATATAATTACTTTCACATTTTCCTTTCTCATTTTTTTACCTCCTTAATTTTTATTTTGATATTTATAATTGGAATCTTATTAATTTTTAATTGCAATTTTAATGCCAAAAAAATAATAAATAAAAATACCATTTCACTCGCTTTTTAAAATAAAAACTGATATTTTATGCGTTATTTTTGCATATAAATAAAAAAGCAGCAAATTATTTTGCACTTTCATGCAAATATATTTGCACTACAATATATTTTTGAATATTCTAAATAATTGTTGTATATTTCATTATTATTTTTCAATAAGCAATCTATTTCTTTAGCAGTATCTATTTTGTTCTACACACCTAATTATAATCTTAATTTTGATAAACATAATTATATACATATATGGATAAACCTTTTTTATATCATACTTTTGAACTGTTCTTTCTTCCCTATTTTAGTTTTTTAATTTCTTTCTTAAAATATAAATAATATTATCTTGTTTTTATAAACAAAAAGTTTTATGATAATTTGAGCATGTTATAATCACTATAGTATCTTTTATATTTAATTGTTAACTTAAAACAAAATAAACATTATTTAGAAAGGAAGAATTTCAATTGTACGACTTTCATGTTCACTCTGTCTACTCAAATGATACACATCCATTTGCTACATTTATTAATATTTGTGATGCAGCGATTGAAAAAGGTCTCAAAGGAATATGTTTTACTGACCATATAGATATTGATTACCCAGGGATAGAAGATATTTTTGATTTAAAAGATTACTGCAGTGAACTAAACTGTTTGATCAAAATATATGACAAACGGATTGAAATATATAAAGGCATTGAACTTGGTTTACAACCACATCTTAAGCAGGAAAACAAATCATATTCTTCAAATTATGATATTGATTTTGTCCTTGGCTCTGTTCACGTAGTAGGCAAAAAAGAGCTTTATAAAGGTATTTTCTTGGAAGGCAAAACCGAACACGAAGGTATATTAGATTATTTAGACGATTTAAGATTATCCATTAATGCCTTTGATGATTTTGACTCACTAGGGCATATAGATGTGGTAAGAAGATATCTGAATAATGGGGAGAATTCATTTATCTATAGTATCTATAAAGACTATATTGCTGATATTTTAGAATGTATAATTAATAAAAATATTGGCATTGAAATCAATACTTCTGGTAAAAGATATGGGCTTCGCTCATTTCATCCTTATCCCGAAATATTATCTCTATATAAAGACCTTGGTGGTGAAATTGTTACCCTAGGTTCAGATGCTCATAAACCTCAGGACCTCGGTTATGCCTTTGATGAAGCTTTAGAATTATTAAAATCACTAAATTTTAAGTATTATTGTATATTCAAAAGAAGAAAACCCGTTTTTATAAAGATAGATTAATATTCTATCTTTATATTGTATTTTTTCAATTTATGTTGAAGAGTTTGTCTTTTTATCCCTAATCTTTCAGCACTTTTAGTTATATTATTTGAACAATTATTAAGAGCATCAATGATTAGTTCTCTTTCAATTTCACTTAGAATATCATCAAGCTTTTTGCTTTCATGAATCAATATTCTATAGTCAGAAGGTTCCTTTTTATTTTCAAACAATGATTTCATATTTGCAAAATGATGAGGTTTTAGAATATGGTCTTTTGTCACCATATTCATAGCACTTTCTATTGAATTCTCCAGCTCTCTCACATTTCCAGGCCAATCATAATTCATGAAAGCATTTTTGACTTCATTGGATATGCCCCAAACATCTTTGTTCAGAATAGTATTGAATTTTTTTATGAAATATTCAGATAGCAGGGGAATATCGCTTTTTCTTTCTCTTAACGGAGGAATTTTCAGATATATAACGTTTAATCTATAATAAAGATCTTTTCTTAAAGCTCCCGATGCAACTGATTTCTCAGGCTCTTCATTAGTTGTTGCAATAATTCTTACATCACATGGGATATCGCTTAAACCCCCTACTCTTCTAATATATCCTTCTTGTAAAACCCTTAGCAATTTGGCCTGCAATTGTAATCCCATGGAATTGATTTCATCCAACAATAGGGTTCCTCCATGTGCCTGTTCAAACAATCCTGGTCTATTAACTGCACCAGTATAACTACCTTTTACAGTTCCAAATAAGATACTCTCTAACAATGATTCAGGTATTGCCGCACAATTTTGAGCTATAAATGGCTTATTACGTCTATCGCTTTCATAGTGAATACTTTGAGCAAAAAGTTCTTTCCCTGTACCTGTTTCACCATAAATCAATACCGTTGATGATGATCTGGCAGCTTTTTTGGCTAGAGAAATAATATTAAGAAAGTTGTCATCTTCCCCAATTATTGATTTAAAAGTATGTCCTTTTACATTTTCTTTATGAGAATCTTTACTTGCTAATGCCTCCTGGAGAATATGCACTTTATGATACAGCTCTTTTACGTGAGTTATATCTTTAGCAATTTCTATCGCACCGTATTTATCAGGTGAAATTCTAAAAGGTATGGTGCTATTTACTGTATTTATTTGCTTGCCATGTATATTAAGGTATGACTGATTTTTATTATAAATAGGTCTTCTAGTTCTAAGTACTGTAAGTAAAGTACTGCTATTTTCGTCGAGACTAGGAAAGATTTCTGTTATACTTTTCCCCATGACTTCCTCTTTATTTAAACCTTCAAGTTCTCCCATTATAGAATTATAAAATATGGTTTTCCCCTCACTATCTACCACATGTACTCCTGCGTCGATATTTTCAATAATGGTCTCCAATATTGTTTTATATAGAATATTCAAAGCCATTATTAACACCTCGTTAATTCATATTTACTCAATTCATGAAGTTTAATCATATTCCTGTAATTCTTATGCATAATAAAAAATAGAAGTAGATAAGCCTACTTCTATTATACTGCTATTTAAAAAGTATACAATCTAATTATATAATTTATACTTACTCGTTAACAAACTCACTCTTCCTTTAATGGATTCTATTTCATTAGGATTATCAATTATGTCAGATATTATTGTTCCAATTTCCTTCATATCATCTTCTTTAAAACCTCTTGTTGTAACAGCAGGTGTTCCTATTCTGATTCCACTGGTTACAAAAGGACTCTGAGGATCAAAAGGAATCGTGTTTTTATTTACTGTTATACCTATCTTATCCAACAATTTTTCTGCATCTTTACCTGTAATATTCTTATTTCTTAAATCAACCAGCATTAAATGATTATCCGTTCCGTTGGATACAAGGTTAAACCCTTTTTCCATCAATGTTTGAGATAATACTTTAGCATTTTTTATTACTTGCTTTTGGTAATTAATAAACTCTTCTCCCATAGCCTCCTTAAAACATACAGCTTTTGCAGCAATTATATGCATCAAAGGTCCTCCCTGAATTCCGGGGAATATTGCTTTATCTATAGCTTTAGCATATTTCTCCTTACATATAATTGCTCCTCCTCTTGGTCCCCTTAAAGTTTTATGAGTTGTTGTAGTAACGAAATCTGCATACTCCACAGGATTGGGATGAAGCTTGGCTGCAACTAAGCCAGCTATATGGGCCATATCTACCATTAGCAACGCCCCGACTTCATCGGCTATTTCTTTAAACTTTTTGAAATCTATTATCCTTGGATATGCACTGGCACCTGCCACTATTAGTTTTGGTTTTTCCTTTTTTGCTATTTTTCTTACCTCATCATAATCTATAATCCCGGTTTTCTCATCAACCCCATAGGAAACAAATTTATAATATTTTCCAGATATATTAACAGGACTTCCGTGAGTCAAATGGCCGCCATGGGACAAACTCATTCCTAATACTACATCACCAGGCTCTAAAACAGAAAAGTATACACCTAAATTTGCATTCGCACCAGAATGAGGTTGAACATTTGCATGTTCGCCCCCAAAAAGCTTTTTTAATCTTTCCCTTGCTAAATTCTCAGCCATATCTACAAATTCACAACCACCATAGTATCTATTACCTGGATAGCCTTCAGCATATTTGTTAGTTAAAACTGTACCCATAGTTGCCATTACTGCTGGACTTACGAAATTCTCTGAAGCTATAAGCTCTATATTTTCCCTTTGTCTTCCAAGTTCTTTCCTAATAATCTCTGCTATTTCAGGATCTGCTTTTTGTATTAATTCTAATTCCATGGTATACCTCCTTTTGTTCTTCTGTTAATCTGTTAATATTATATATTTTTTCAAAAAATAATAATAGTGAAAAAAATAAATCTTTAAAATTGTTTGCGTATAACAAACAAAAAAATGGCATTACGCCATTTATAAATGTCTGTTTATCATTTCCTCAAATAATTGTTTAGATCTCACTCCAATTATACCGTCAACTTTTTTACCACTTTTAAACAAAAAAATTGATGGAATACTCATTATATCATATTCAGCTGCCAATTTAGGATTTTCATCAACATTAACTTTTGCTACTTTAATTTTCCCTTCATACTCCTCTGCAAGCTGATCTATAATCGGAGAAACCATTCTGCAAGGACCGCACCATGCTGCCCAAAAATCCACTAGTACCGGTATATCTGAATTCAATACTTCCTGTTGAAAGGTATCTTCGTTTACTGTAATATATTTTTCGTTCATATCTCTGCTCCCTTCTATTCATTCTAAATTATAGATTAATCATTAACTAATCTAATAAGAACCGGTTTAAATTTATTCATTCTCTTTATTTTTGGATCTAAAGCTTTTATACATATATAGCCTATAGACATAAACAATATTCCAGTAATAGCAGCAATTATTTGCGAAATATTTTCATCATAGCCAAAAATTCTTCCTCCATAATAACCGCCTAATAATCCTATGATGAGACCAATTAATGGTATACCATACATAATAAAACTAGCATATAAAAAATTCTCGGTTTTTAATTCAATTTCAACCAAGTCGCCAGGTTTCCCTCCAACCGTATTCTCTGTAGTAAGAATCATGTTTAAATTTTCCCTGCCCACTTGGCATGCTCCACAATTGCCACAAGCTGTGTGTCGAACAATTAGTATTTTTGCCATACCGCCATTAATTTCTATTATTTTTCCTACTTCCTTCATATTATCTTCCTTCATTTCACGTATTTTACTATAGTCTCAATTAGTTCATTTATTCTTCTTTCTGATTCAAAGTCTTTTTTCAAAGTTTCGGGTATGCATTCTTTTATATACCCGTCTAACATCAAACCACCAATTTTATTAATTGCTGCTCTTACTGCTGATATTTGAATCATTATCTCTCCGCAATACTTTTCTTCTTCAACCATTTTCTGTATTCCCTTAATTTGACCTTCTACCTTTTTTAGTCTATTCAGTATTTCTCTTTTTCGTTCCTCTTTACTACTCATATCTTTACCCTCCCCCATACCCCCTGCTGGTATACCTTATATTATACATTTTTCGTTGCATGTGTCAATATGCTATTTAACTTCATTATTTATTAAGTCGTTGACTACAACTGAAGCTAATATAAACCCTGCCACAGGTGGTACAAATGATATGCTTCCAGGTATATTTTTACCCGGGTTATCAGGCATTTTCATATTGGTTTTTTTTGGTTTTTCTTTAGAATAAACAACTTTAAGCCTCTTTACTCCATGCTTTTTAAGCTCATATCTCAGAACTTTTGCTAAAGGACACATTTCTGTCTTATATATATCAGTTACTTCAAACTTTGTCGGATCCAACTTATTGCCGGCACCCATTGAACTTATTATGGGAATATCTTTCTCTACTGCTTTTCTGATTAAATTTATCTTGGAAGAAACCATATCTATTGCATCGATAATATAATCATAATCAAGAGCTAATAATCTTTCAGATGTTTCCTCGTTATATTTTTCATTAAATGTTATTACATTTATGTTTGGATTTATATCTAACAGTCTTTCTTTCATTACATCAACTTTATATTTACCGATAGTTTTTGTAGTTGCATGTATTTGCCTGTTTATATTTGACTCACTAATCCTATCGTAATCTACTAACACCAAATTCCCTACTCCACACCTGCCTAATGCTTCAGCAGCAAAAGAACCTACTCCTCCTATTCCAAAAATACCAACCGTGCTTTTACTTAATTTTTTTAACGCTTCTTTTCCAATCAATAATTCTGTTCTTTCAAAAATATTCAAGGCATTACCCTCCAAAACTGTCATATTCTAACATAAACAAAGACAATTAACTATTCCAAATCAAGTTTCAAATTCAATTCTTTTAACTGTTTTTCATCTACTTTAGATGGCGCATCGGTCATTAGGCAATTTGCATTTTGAGTCTTTGGAAAAGCAATTACATCTCTTATATTGTTAGTACCAGTCAGAAGCATTATTAACCTGTCTATACCTATAGCTAATCCTCCGTGAGGAGGTGTACCGTATTTAAACGCTTCTAATAAAAATCCAAATTTCTTCCATGCATCTTCTTTTGAAAACCCCAATACCTTGAACATTTTTTCTTGTATTGCTGTATCATGAATTCGTATGCTTCCACCTCCAAGCTCATAACCATTTAATACTATATCATAAGCTTTTGCTCTTACTTCCAATGGGTTGGTATCAAGTAGATCAATATCTTCATCCATGGGGCTTGTAAATGGGTGATGTTTTGCAACATATCTCTTTTCTTCTTCATCATACTCTAATAAAGGAAATTCTGTAACCCACAAAAATCCTAACTTATCTTCATCTATTAGATTAAACCTTTTTGCCAGTTCTAATCTCAACTGTCCTAAGGAATCATGTACAACATTTTCATTGTCTGCCACTATGAATATTATATCCCCTATCTTGGCCCCCATTCTTTCGGTTATTGCTTTAATCTCTTCTTCTTTAACGAATTTTAATATCGGAGATTTAATACCTTCTGATGTATAATTAATCCATGCTAATCCTTTTGCTTTATATGTCTTAACAAATTCTGACAATGCATCAATATCTTTTCTACTGAGGTTTTCACCGCAGTTTTCAGCATTGATGGCTTTCACTTTTCCACCGTTTCTTATTACATCTGAAAATACTTTAAACTCACATTGATTCAAAATATCACTTAAATCTTTTAATTCTATCCCAAATCTTATATCAGGTTTATCAGAACCGTATCTGTTCATTGCTTCCTTGTAAGTCATTCTTGGTAACGGAAGCTCGATGTCAACTCCTTTTATTTTCTTGAATATATCTTTCATTAGACCTTCAATGACACTCATTACATCTTCAGCTTCAACAAATGACATTTCCATATCTAACTGAGTAAATTCAGGTTGTCTGTCCGCCCTTAAGTCTTCATCTCTAAAACATTTAACTATTTGATAATACTTATCAAAACCTGATACCATAAGTATTTGCTTAAAAAGCTGAGGTGATTGTGGCAATGCAAAAAATTTACCTGGTTGAACTCTACTTGGAACCAAATAATCTCTTGCTCCTTCAGGAGTAGTTTTTGTCAGAACAGGAGTTTCAATCTCAATAAAACCATTTCTGTCAAAATAATCTCTAATTATTTTATTTACCTTGTGCCTAACAAAGAATATATTTTGCATAACCGGTCTTCTCAAATCCAAGTATCTATATTTTAATCTTAGATTTTCAGACACATTTAAATTGTCCTCAATATAAATTGGCGGCGTTTCTGCTTTGCTTATTATAGATATATCATTTACTAATATTTCAATGTATCCTGTTTTCATTCTTGGATTTATTGCCTTTTCAGATCTAGCAGCGACTTTTCCAGTCACTTGTATAACATATTCTCCTCGGACATTTTGAGCCTTTTCAAAAAGATCAGGATCATCATCTTTATTAAATACTGCTTGAATTATACCAGTTCTATCTCTAATATCGATAAATAGCAACCCTCCCAAATCTCTGGTTTTTTGGGCCCAACCTATTATTGAAACATCTTGACCAATATTTTCAACAGTCAATTCTCCACACATATGTGTTCTCTTATACTTAACCATATATTTACCTCCTTATCTTATTGACAATATCTGCAACATCGTTTAATAATGCATCTGATACTTCTCCATTTGTCATATTCTTTATCTTCACTAAGTTTTTCTCAATCTCCTCATCGCCAATAATTATAACATTCTTTGCTTTTAATTTATCAGCATATTTCATTTGAGCTTTGAGACTTCTATTCATATAATCTTTATCAGCCTTTACAGATAGTTCTCTTAATTTAAACAACAATTCCATTGCTTTGTCATCAGCTTTTTCACCTATTGCCGCAATAAATACTTCCGTTCTTTCTTCTTCAGGGAAAGATATTCCTTGGTTTTCCAGTATTAACAATAATCTTTCCAATCCCAAACCAAAACCTATACCAGGAGTACTGGGACCGCCACATTGTTCTATCAAACCGTCATATCTTCCTCCACCACATACAGTACCCTGTGCTCCAATATCATTTGATATTATTTCAAAAGCAGTCTTTGTATAATAATCTAATCCTCTAACAATTTTAGGATCTATAATATAATCTAATCCGATAATTTCTAAACCTTTCTTTAACCTTTCAAAATGATTTTTACAGTCATCACATAGATTGTCAAGCATAAAAGGCACATCTTGTAAGTTCTTTTTACATTTTTCCTCTTTGCAATCCAAAATTCTTAATGGATTCGTATTGTATCTATCTTGGCAGAACTTACATAAGTCTTGGAGTTTAGGTTCCAGATAAGCTTTTAGTTTTTTATTATATTCTTTTCTGCATATAGGGCATCCAACACTATTTATTCTTAGTTCTAAATTTTTTATCCCAAGGGATTGTAATAAAGTCATACCCACATTAATAACTTCTGCATCCACATACGCGTCGTTGGAACCAAAAACTTCTATACCAAACTGATGAAATTCTCTCAGTCTTCCGGCTTGAGGCCTTTCATATCTGTAGCATGGCGTTATGTAGTATATTTTCGTCGGTTGAGGTTCGTTAAAAATATTATTTTCGATAAAAGCTCTTACTACCGGCGCTGTCCCTTCAGGTTTAAGAGTAATACTTCTTCCGCCTTTGTCCAAAAAAGTGTACATCTCTTTTTGTACAATGTCAGTTGTTTCACCTACACCTCTTTCAAATAATTCTGTATGCTCAAAAACCGGTGTCCTGATTTCCTTGTAACCATATATTTTACATAATTTTCTTATCACATCTTCAATATAATGCCATTTATACACCTCAAAAGGCAAAACATCTCTTGTGCCCTTTGGTCTTTGTACTTTCATTTCTATCCCTCCATTAATACTGGTTCATATGTTATGATATAATAAAACTCTCATCTCTGACAATGCATGTCAGGGACGAGAGTTCATCTCGCGGTGCCACCCTGATTGGATCATACCCATCTCTAATCTTTAACGCAGATATACGTCCAAATCTAATTTCATTCAATTTGGAAGCTCCATGGGTGTCTTTCGATATTTCCCACTTTAAGGCGCTCTCAATTATAGCTGCCCCTCCCTGTCAAGCGTCAAATACCTACTTTCCCCTTCATCGCTTTTGATTTTTCATATTATAGCTTTATAACCATATATTTGTCAATACACTTCACTCAGTAATTTTATCTTTTTATCTATCTGGGCATCAATATTTTCTATATAAAGTTTTAAATCTTTTATATTATGTTGTCTTTCAAGCCTGTTTTCCTCAGCAAAATACACTTTAGTAACAGCATCGGCACCAAATGCAACTATACTCTGTCTCTCTTCCATTATTTGTATGTTATAAATACATTCCTTGTCTTTTTTACAGTATCCAATATTTTCTAGGTTGTCGGCCATATATTTTTGTCGATACAAGTAATATGGATAATATCCATTTAATTCAAGTCTATTTCTTGCCAGTTCCATCATCTTAAATGCTTTATTCTCATGTAATTTCATATTGTTAAAATCAGTCTCATTATATACTGAAGCTCTTTTAATAGCCAAAGTATGCATAGTTACATTTTCAGGATTTAGTTTGTTTATATAATCGATAGTGTTCTCAATATGTTCCAATCCTTCTCCTGGCAAACCAATTATAATGTCCATATTTATATTATCAAAACCTAATGATCTAGCAATATAATAAGCCTCAATTATCTGAGCACTGTTATGTTTCCTTCCAATCATTTTTAATGTGTTATCATCCATTGTCTGTGGATTAATACTCAACCTTGTTATACCTGCTTCTTTCATTGTTTTGAGTTTTTCTACTGAAATGGTATCTGGTCTTCCTGCCTCACAGGTAAACTCCTCGTATTCTTTCCAATACTCATTAATACAATTAAGCAAAATATCCAGTTCGCTAGCTTCTATTGAAGTTGGCGTGCCCCCACCAATATATATGGATTGTGCTTTTATTCCTTTTGAAATCAGATATTTTGATACTTCCTTTATTTCTAAAATCAATGAATTAATATAAGGTTTTACTAATTCTTTATTCTTTATTATTGAATTTGAAGTAAAAGAACAATAATAACATCTTGTAGGGCAAAATGGTATCCCGATATAAAGACTTATTTTATTTTTATCATTTGTTTCAATATATTTTCTTTGAACTTTTGCTACATTTAAGGTAAGTTGAGCTCTATCTATATCTACGAAATATTGTTTTTGAAAAAAATTTAATATTTCATCATAACTTATACCTATATCAAGTAACTGATGTACAATCTTAACCGGTCTAATACCGGTTAGAATACCCCAAGGTATTTTTATGCCTATTACATCTGACAATAACTTATACATGGAAATCTTTAGTGCTGTTTTAATTTCTTTTTTATCTTGGATTTGATAATTCTTTGTATAAGTGTAACTATATCCTGGATTATTTTTATCATTCAGATTTATATATGACGAAGTAAAGGAGGACAAATTTTCATCAAAAATAATCCTACTTGTCAATAACAAATCTGCACCTTGTATACTATTATCGCCATTTTTATGGAAAATTATTTTCGTCTTGCCATAAAAAAGTTTTATTATATCGGATACCTCATTAAAATATTCATGACCTATGCATTCCAATAATATCATAACTATCCTCTATTCACATATTTTATACTTTTAAAAAAGGATTATATTTCTTTTCAGTTCCGATAGTTGTGGAAGGTCCATGGCCTGGATATACTTCAGTGTCATCTGAAAAAACTAACAGTTTTTCATTTATTGAAGCTATTATCTGTTCAAAGGAGCCTCCTTCAAGATCAGTCCTCCCAATAGACCCAGCAAATAGAGTATCTCCAGAAAATATTTTATTTTCACATTTTATACATATACTTCCTCTTGTGTGACCTGGTGTATGAATAACTTCCAAAGATACATTACCTACTCTAATAATTTCTCCATGGTTTAATTTCTTATCAGCTTCAATCTCAACCTTTTTATATCCCATCTGGCTTGAATAATTTTTTTCGCTTTTTTTCAGCATTTCGTAATCATCTTCATGTATCAAAATCTGCGCATTATAATATTTCTTAACCTCAGAAACAGCTCCTATATGATCTCCATGTCCATGTGTAAGTATTATATATTCAACATTAAGCCCATTATTTTCAATAAACATTTTCAATTCTTCAAAATCTCCGCCTGGATCAATAACAGCAGCTTTTCTGGATTCTCCATCCCATATTATATAACAGTTTGCCTGATATATACCTAAAGGGAGTCTTTTATACTCCACTTAAATCCCTCCTACCAATCTTTCATATAAATTTATTCTTCATTGTACTTTTCTTTATAGGATTTCTATTACCATCATATAGATATATCTTTCTCAGTTGCACTAATAGTTTTTATATTATTTTTTCGCTGTCTACTATAAGTGTTACAGGGCCATCATTTTCTATATGGACAGTCATATCAGCTTGAAATATACCGGATTCAGTTTTTATATTCTTTTCTTTTAGTTTGCTTATAAATAAATCATAAAGTTCTTGTGCCTTTTCTGGCCTAGCTGCTCTCACAAAACTAGGTCGTCTTCCTTTCCTGCAATCACCATATAGTGTAAATTGAGACACTACTAAGATTTCCCCACCAACATCAAGCAAAGATAAGTTCAACTTGTTTTCATCATCTTCAAAAATCCTCAAATTAACTATTTTTTCAACCATATATTCTACATCTTCAATCTTATCGTCTTCGCTTATCCCTAGAAGAACCATTAAACCTTTCCCTATTTCACCGACTATCTTATTATCAGTTTCAACATGGCTTTTTTTTACTCTTTGCACAACAGCTCTCATACATTTTTCCTCCTATGATTTTGCTCTAAATACCTCAATTACGCCTTCTATTCTTCTTAATCTTCTGATTAATTTATTCAACTGTTCTATATCATTAATTTCTAATACAAAGTTAATATTGGCTATCCTGTCTTTAGAGGTTCTAGAATAAAAAGATACAATATTTATTTTATTTTCATTAATAATCGAAGTGATTTCTGCAAGAAGTCCTTGTCTATCATTCGCTCTTACTTGAACATCTGCGTTATATGAAACAGAACTTTGTGTATTCCATTCAACTTCTAT
>DUSG01000028.1 GCA_012842725.1 Clostridiales bacterium | reverse complement strand
ATAACACCAATAGCTATAGAAGAAGGATTAAGATTTGCTATAAGAGAAGGCGGAAGAACAGTAGGAGCAGGTGCTGTTGCTTCAATAATTGAATAATTTAATATGGATAAATAAGCAGTGATGGATATCGGGACATACCCCAAAGCGGAATACCCTTATACGGGGTTTGTCCCAATATCTCAATTATCACTGACGCAGCCGATATATTTACTAGAGTTCAGTTAAAGCTGGGCTCTAGAATTATGTTATTAAGTTGTTTCATTGATTATTTAAAAGGACATATCTTATTGTTGAAATAGTGATAAAAACAACACAAAATTGAGGATAAAAATTGATAATACTTGTTGTCAAAACCCAAAAAATATTATAAAATAAAATAGTTGTGATTACATGCATGCGATGATGCAAGAGGTTGCAAGGTATCCTTGGTAAATTCTTGCTGAGTAGTGTCTGAATCTTGAATTCGGGCGACTCTACTGTTGGTGTACTATCTGGGAGTACACTAAATAAAAAAAAAATAACACACCCGGATTAGTGTACGGCAGTATGCAGTCGTACGTGAGAAAAATAGGCGCGTGCGATGAAAAGGAGGGAAATAAAATGTCAAAACAAAAAATCAGAATCAGATTAAAGGCATTTGATCATCATCTAATCGATCAATCAGCACAGAAAATTGTTGAAACAGCTAAAAGAACAGGTGCAAAGGTTTCAGGACCTGTGCCATTACCGACACAGAAAGAGATAATAACTATCCTGAGAGCTGTGCACAAATATAAGGATTCAAGAGAACAATTTGAAATCAGAACTCATAAAAGACTGATTGATATATTAAATCCTACACCTAAAACTGTAGATGCATTGATGAGATTGGAACTGCCTGCTGGTGTAGACATTGAGTTAAAGCTTTAAAATATTACAAAATAAACAAAGATTATAATTTAGTATGACCGAAAAAATCGGTCCTCTGTAAATTATGGAGGTGTAAAGATGAAGAAAGCTATATTGGGAAAAAAGATAGGAATGACTCAGGTATTTGATAAAGAAGGAAAAGCTATTCCGGTTACAGTTATAGAAGTAAAACCAAATGTGGTTGTACAGGTTAAGACTGTTGAGAATGATGGATACTCAGCTGTTCAGGTTGGATATGAAGATAGAGATGAGAAGAAGCTCAATAAACCTCTAAGAGGCCATTTTGCAAAAGCTAAAGTGGCAGCAAAAAGATATTTGAGAGAATTGAGAATTGAAAATGCTGAATCCTATGAAGTAGGCCAGGAAATAAAAGTTGACATATTTAGCGAAGGAGAAAGAGTAGACGTAAGCGGTGTTTCCAAAGGTAAAGGTACTGCAGGAACCATCAAAAGATTTAATGCTCATAGAGGACCTATGAAACATGGTTCTAAATTCCATAGAGCTCCTGGTTCCATGGGTGCATCTTCTGATCCATCGAGAACTTTCAAAGGCAAAAAACTACCCGGAAGAATGGGTAACGAGAAAACAACGGTACTTAATCTAGAAGTGGTAAAAGTAGACGCTGAAAAGAATTATATGCTTGTAAAAGGCGGAATACCCGGAATAAGAGGTTCACTGGTCATGATAAAAGACTCAGTGAAAGCGTAATTACGGTGAGAAAGGAGGAAGTGCTATGCCTAAGGTAGCGTTATATAATATCGCCGGAGAACAAGTAGGCGATATAGAGCTTAAGGATGAAATTTTCGGTGTAGAAGTTAATGTTGAAGCTATGCATCAAGTTGTAAAGATGCTTCTGGCAAATAAAAGACAAGGAACTCAGTCAGCTCTCACCAGAGCAGAAGTAAGAGGCGGCGGAATAAAGCCTTGGAGACAGAAAGGTACAGGAAGAGCAAGACATGGAAGCATAAGATCACCTCAATGGACACATGGAGGAGTTGTATTTGCTCCAAAACCAAGATCCTATAGATATACCGTACCAAAGAAAATAAGAAGATTGGCTATGAAGTCTGCTTTAACTTCCAAAGTTAATGAGAATAACATCATAGTATTGGATGACCTTAACTTTGAAATTCCTAAAACAAAACAAGTTGTGAACATGCTTAAGAATCTGAAGGTTGATACCAAAGCATTGATAGTTTTACCGGAAAAGAACGAAAATGTAGAAAAGTCAGCCAGAAATATACCAGGTGTAAAGACTTCTTTGGTTAATACATTAAATGTATATGATATTCTGAAGTATGATAAGTTTATCATAACTAAATCTGCTGTTGAGAAAGTTGAGGAGGTGTATGCATAATGAATGCCTATGATATAATAAGAAGACCTGTTATAACAGAAAAAAGCATGAATGAAATGGCAGATAGGAAATACACCTTCATAGTTGATATCAATGCTAACAAGCATCAAATAAAAGAAGCCGTGGAAGAAATATTCAAAGTGAAGGTTGAAAAGGTAAATACTATCAGAATGAAGGGTAAGATGAAGAGAATGGGAAGATATGAAGGCAGAACGCCGGCATATAAGAAAGCCATAGTAAAACTTACCCCTGACAGCAAGACGATAGAATTCTTCGAAGGACTATAATTTAAGATTGCCGTTTTAAACTGGGAAATTATTGTATTAGGCTTAATTACTTTACAGATAGATGAAACAAAATATGGAGGCGGTCGCCGATAATTACCGCTTGAAACAGGAGGAGAATGAATATGGCGATAAAGAGATATAAACCAACTTCTCCCGCTAGAAGATTCATGACGGTTTTGACTTATGATGAGATTACAAAGAAGGAACCGGAAAAATCTTTAGTACAGATATTAAAGAGCAAAGCGGGAAGAAACAATGATGGTAGAATAACAGTAAGACATCGTGGTGGCGGGCATAAGAGAAAATATAGAATAATTGATTTTAAGAGAGATAAAGTAGATATTCCTGCAAAGGTAGCTGCTATTGAGTATGATCCAAACAGAACAGCCAATATTGCATTGTTACATTATGCAGACGGCGAAAAGAGATATATAATAGCACCTCATGGCTTACAGGTTGGAGATACGGTTATATCTTCTGAAAATGCGGATATTAAAGTTGGAAACGCATTACCTTTAAGAAATATACCTGTTGGTACATTTGTTCATAATATTGAGCTTAAGCCAGGAAAGGGAGGACAATTGGTAAGAGCTGCCGGTAATGCAGCACAGCTTATGGCAAAAGAAGGAGACTATGCTCAATTGAGACTTCCCTCTGGTGAAGTGAGAATGATAAGACTTGAATGCAAAGCAACCATTGGCCAGGTAGGAAATGTGGAGCATGAAATAGTAAGCATAGGTAAAGCCGGAAGAAGGAGACACATGGGTATCAGACCTACAGTAAGAGGTTCTGCGATGAACCCTGTAGATCACCCACATGGTGGTGGAGAAGGTAAATCTCCAATAGGAAGACCTAGCCCAATGACCCCTTGGGGTAAACCAACTCTTGGTTATAAGACAAGAGATAAGAAGAAAGCGTCTAACAAGTATATCATAAAGAGAAGAAATGCATAATATTTTTCGCAATATGAATTGCCGGCTGCGAGTTAGAATCAGCTAACCCGCAGCATGCAACAATAAGTCAGGAAGGAGGCAAATTGATGAGCAGATCTTTAAAGAAGGGGCCTTATGTTGATCAAAAACTGTTGAAAAAAATAATTGAAATGAATAAGTCAGGTAAAAAAGCTGTTATAAAAACATGGTCTAGAAACTCCACAATTTTTCCTGAAATGGTAGGTCATACTATAGCAGTTCATGACGGAAGAAAACATGTTCCTATTTATATAGTAGAAGATATGGTTGGACACAAATTAGGAGAATTCGCTCCAACTAGAACCTTCAGGGGACACGGAGAACATACTGAAAGATCAACGGCGTTGAAATAGATAGCTTTATAACGAAAGGAGGCATATCCTATGGAAGCAAGAGCAATTGCTAGATATATAAGAATTTCCCCTAGGAAAGTGAATATAGTTATTGATTTGATAAGGGGGAAAAAAGTTGGTGAAGCTTTTGCTATTCTTAAGCATACACCAAAGGCAGCATCACCTGTATTGGAAAAGCTGTTAAAGTCAGCAGTAGCAAACGCAGAGAACAATCACAACATGAATGTTGATAAATTATATATTTCTGAGGCTTACGCAACTCAGGGGCCTACTCTGAAAAGATACAGAGCAAGAGCAAAAGGTCGTGGTGTTAGAATACTGAAGAGAACCAGTCATATAACACTTGTAGTAAAGGAAAAAGAATAAAGGAGGGGATTATTAGTGGGCCAAAAGGTGAATCCACATGGACTGAGAGTGGGCATAATAAAGGACTGGGATTCTAAATGGTATGCGGATGATAAGAATTTCGCAGATCTTTTGATAGAGGACCATAAAATTAGAAAATTTTTAAAGGAAAAATTGTATAATTCAGGTGTGTCAAGGATAGAGATTGAAAGAACTGCTAATAAGGTAAAAATCAACATAAATACTGCAAAACCCGGAATGGTAATAGGTAAAGGCGGTTCTGGCATTGAAACTTTGAGAAAAGAAGTGGAAAAACTCACTAATAATAAGAGTGTTTCTATCAATATAACAGAAATAAAAGTACCGGAACTGGATGCTCAATTGGTTGCAGAAAATATAGCTGCCCAATTGGAAAAGAGAATATCCTTTAGAAGAGCTATGAAGCAAGCTATGCAGAGAGCAATGAGAAGCGGAGCTAAAGGCATCAAGACAATGACCTCCGGAAGACTTGGAGGAGCAGAAATAGCAAGAAGTGAATGGTACAGAGAAGGTACAATACCGCTTCAAACACTCAGAGCAGACATTGACTATGGTTTTGCGGAAGCTCATACTACCTATGGCAGAATAGGTGTGAAGGTTTGGATATACAAAGGGGAGGTACTTCCGGAAGCTAAGAACGCAGTTGAGGAAGGAGGAATGGAATAATATGTTGATGCCAAAAAGAGTGAAACATCGTAAACAGATGAGAGGTACAATGAAGGGTAAAGCTACAAGAGGCAATACAATAACTTATGGTGAATATGGATTGAAAGCATTGGAACCTGGTTGGATTACAAGTAATCAGATAGAAGCAGCCAGAATTGCCATGACAAGATATATTAAAAGAGGCGGTCAGGTTTGGATAAAGATATTCCCAGACAAGCCAGTTACAAAAAAACCTGCTGAGACTCGTATGGGTTCAGGTAAGGGTTCACCGGAATACTGGGTTGCGGTAGTTAAACCGGGAAGAATATTATTTGAAGTCGCGGGTGTCTCAAAGGAGATTGCACAGGAGGCTATGAGGCTGGCATCTCATAAATTGCCTATAAAGTGCAAGTTTGTAACCCGTCAGGAGACTGAGGAAGTGGGTGAAGTTAATGAAGGCTAGTAAGATCCGTGAAATGTCATCTCAGGAATTACAACAAAAGCTTATGGAACTGAAAAGTGAACTGTTTAATTTAAGATTTCAAATGGCTACAGGTCAGTTGGAAAATCCTATGAGGGTTAGAGAAGTAAAGAAAGATATAGCCAGAATTAAGACTATAATCAGGGAAAGAGAACTTAAAGCCGTAGAAAACAAATAGTTGAGGGGAGGCAAGATCTGTGGAGAGAGGTAAAAGAAAGACCAGAATTGGCAGAGTGGTAAGTGATAAGATGGATAAGACAGTCGTAGTTGCCATCGAAACGCTGGTTCGCCACCCGCTTTATAAGAAGTCTATAAAAAGAACCACAAAATTCAAAGCTCATGACGAGAACAATGAATGCAGAGTGGGCGACAGAGTGTTGATAATGGAAACAAGGCCTTTAAGCAGAGAAAAAAGATGGAGAGTTGTTGAAATATTAGAGAGAGCGAAGTAATTCCGAAAGGAGGGTTTTAATAAATGATTCAACAGGAATCACGTTTGAAAGTAGCAGATAATACGGGAGCGAAAGAGCTTTTATGTATTCGTGTTTTGGGCGGTTCAATGAGAAGATATGCAAATATAGGAGATATAATAGTTGCTTCTGTTAAGGATGCAACACCAGGTGGTGTTGTAAAAAAAGGAGATGTCGTAAAAGCTGTAATAGTTAGAAGCAAAAAAGGTTTGAGAAGACCTGACGGTAGTTACATCAAATTCGATGAAAATGCAGCGGTAATTATAAGAGATGATAAACAGCCAAGAGGAACTCGTATTTTTGGCCCTGTAGCAAGGGAGCTAAGGGAAAAGGACTTTATGAAGATCATATCCTTAGCACCTGAAGTGCTCTAAAGGAGGTGGCAGCATGGAAAAAAAGAAACTGCACGTTAAAAAGGGAGATACAGTGGTTGTAATTTCTGGTAAAGATAAAGGTAAAAAGGGAAAGGTGCTAGTAGCATTACCTCAGGAAGGTAAGGTTATAGTTGAAGGCGTCAATATGATTACAAAGCATCAGAAACCATCAAAGAAGGTTCAACAGGGCGGAATTATACATCAGGAAGCTCCCATATTTTCTTCAAAAGTTATGTTATGGTGTGATAAATGCAAAAAAGGCGTAAGAATAGGCAAGAGAATTTTGCAAGATGAGACAAAAGTGAGATATTGCAAGAGCTGCGGAGAGATATTGGATAAGTAAAATGCTCTGAAGGGAGGTAAAACAATTGAGTAGACTTAAGGAAAAATACTTGAATGAAGTTGCTCCTGCTTTAATGCAGAAGTTTCAATATAAAAATATAATGGAAGTACCCAAGCTTGAAAAAGTGGTTTTAAACATGGGTTTGGGCGATGCTAAAGATAACGCAAAAGCATTGGATGCTGCAGTTAACGAGTTATCATTGATAGCAGGACAAAAGCCTGTAGTAATAAAAGCCAAAAAATCTGTTGCTGCTTTTAAGGTTAGAAAAGGCATGAACATAGGTGCTAAAGTAACCTTAAGAGGAGACAGAATGTATGAGTTTGTTGATAAGCTGTTCAATATTGCATTGCCAAGAGTTAGAGACTTCAGAGGTGTATCAACAAAATCCTTTGACGGCAGAGGTAATTACGCGCTAGGCATAAAGGAACAGCTGATATTCCCAGAAATAGATTATGATAAGGTAGAGCAAATCAGAGGCATGGATATCATTTTTGTAACTACTGCAAAAACTGATGAGGAAGCTAGAGAATTACTGAGACTTCTTGGAATGCCTTATGCAAATTAGCGGATAGGAGGGACGAATGTGGCAAAAAAATCAATGATTGCTAAGCAGCAAAGAACTCCGAAGTTTTCCACTAGAGCTTACAATAGATGCAGAATTTGCGGTAGACCTCATGGATATTTAAGAAAGTTTGGGGTTTGTCGTATATGTTTTAGAGAATTAGCATACAAGGGACAGATACCAGGAGTGAAAAAGGCCAGCTGGTAAGCGTTATAGTAAAGGAGGTAAGAAATATGGTTATAACCGATCCAATTGCTGATATGTTAACGAGAATAAGGAATGCAAATACTGTAAAGCATCCAACAGTTGATATTCCTTTATCAAATATAAAGAAAGCCTTGGCCCAGATTCTTTTAGAAGAAGGTTATATAAAGGATTATGAAATAATTGAAGACGGTGCGCAAGGCATAATAAGAATAACATTAAAATACACCGCCAATAAGGGAAAAGTAATAACCGGTTTGAAGAGAATAAGCAAACCAGGATTGAGAGTTTATGCTAAAAAAGATGAAATACCAAAGGTATTAGGCGGTTTGGGTATAGCTATAATATCAACTTCAAAAGGAATTATGACTGATAAAAAAGCCAGACAATTAGGTTTGGGCGGAGAAGTACTTTGCTATATCTGGTAGCAGATCTTCATAACAGGAGGTGGAAAAATGTCTAGAATAGGTAAAATGCCTATAGCAATCCCTAAGGGAGTTGAAGTAAAGATCGATGGTAACAATGCATTAACTGTAAAGGGACCTAAAGGCCAACTTGTTAAGAAATTTCATAAAGATATGATCATTGAAATAGAAGACGGAACAATCAAGGTTAAACGACCTAGTGATGAAAAACAGCACAGAGCTTTACATGGATTGACAAGAGCTTTGATTCAAAACATGATAATCGGAGTAACCAATGGTTTTGAGAAAACTCTCGAAATCAATGGAGTTGGATATAGAGCAGCAAAACAGGGTAACAAACTAACATTAACAATTGGATATTCACATCCGGTTGAATTTATTGATCCTGAAGGTATTACAACCGAGGTTCCTGCTCCAAATAAGATAATTGTAAAAGGTATAGACAAAGAATTGGTAGGAAATCATGCAGCCAATATAAGAGCTACTAGAGAACCAGAACCATACCTCGGTAAAGGTATTAAGTACAGCGATGAACATATTAGACGCAAAGAAGGAAAAGCTGGTAAGAAATAATGGAAAGAGGTGACTCAGATTGATTAATAAAGTCAGCAGAAATGACCTTAGAAAGAAAAGACATTTTAGAATTAGAAAGAAGGTTTTCGGAACTGCTGAAAGACCAAGACTCAATGTTTATAGAAGTCTTAAGCATATATACGCACAGATAATAAATGATGAAACAGGTGTTACTTTGGTAGCAGCTTCAAGTCTCGATAAAGAATTGAAAGATAAAATTACCAATGGGGGAAATAAAGAAGCTGCTAAAGCTGTAGGAGAACTTATAGCTAAAAGAGCTTTAGATGCAGGAATTAAAAAAGTTGTCTTTGATAGAGGCGGCTATTTATACCACGGTAGAGTATTGGAGCTTGCCAATGCAGCTAGAGAAGCAGGACTTGAATTTTAATAATAAGGAGGGAATTTAATGCAGCCAATTGATGCCAGCAAGTTAGACCTTAAAGAAAAGGTTGTTGCCATAAATAGAGTTGCGAAAGTTGTTAAGGGTGGAAGAAACTTTAGATTCAGTGCAGTAGTCGTTGTTGGTGACGGCAATGGCCATGTAGGTGTAGGTTCAGGAAAATCCATAGAAATTCCTGATGCAATAAGAAAAGGTATTGAAAATGCTAAAAAGAATCTGATCAAGGTACCTATTGTTGGTACAACAATACCTCATGAAGTTATAGGAAAATCCGGTTCAGGTCGTGTACTTTTAATGCCTGCAGCCGAAGGTACTGGAATCATAGCAGGCGGACCTGTCAGAACGGTTCTGGAATTAGCAGGTATAAGAGACGTTAGAACAAAATCTTTAAGATCAAATAATCCAAGAAATGTTGTTAATGCTACTATACAAGGTCTTTCATCCCTTAAGACAGTTGAAGAAGTCGCCGAACTTAGAGGAAAATCGGTAGAAGAAATACTAGGTTAGGGGGGAAGTTTCTTGGCTAAGATTAGAATAAAGCTGGTGAAGAGTTTAATCGGCAGAAAAAAAGACCAGATAGAAACGGTAAAAGCTTTAGGGCTTAAGAAATTGCACAGCGTGGTTGAGCATGAAGATACACCTCAAATAAGAGGTATGATAGATAAGATATCTTTTATGCTGGAAGTTGAGGAAATATAGCGAGGAGGTGTAAACAGCCATGAAATTACATGAATTAAGACCTGCTGAAGGATCTACTAAAAGCAGAAAGAGAAAAGGCAGAGGTATTGGTTCCGGTCTTGGAAAGACAGCCGGCAGAGGACAAAAAGGTCAGAAAGCTCGTTCTGGCGGTGGAGTAAGAGTAGGCTTTGAAGGCGGTCAGATGCCTTTATATAGAAGACTACCAAAAATAGGGTTCACTAATGTTTTCAGAAAAGAATATGCTGTAGTTAATGTAGGCGATTTAGATATATTTGAAAATGGTGCTGTAGTGACTCCCGAAGAGTTAAAGAAGGCTGGATTAGTTAAAGCAGAAAAAAGCGGTATTAAAATATTAGGGAACGGAGAATTGAATAAACAACTAACAGTTAGGGCTAACAAGTTTAGCAAGACAGCTGAGGAAAAGATCCTAGCATCAGGAGGAAAGGTAGAGGTGATTTAGTTGTTTAATATTCTTAGAAATGCATGGAGGATACCCGACCTTAGAAAAAGGATGATATTCACCCTTTTAATGCTTGTGGTTTTTAGACTGGGAAGTTTTATCCCAGTACCGGGTATGAATACGGAAGCTCTTGCAGCTTTCATACAATCAGGAGGATTGCTTAGCTTCTTTGATGTAATTTCCGGTGGAGCTTTTGCCAATTTTGCAATTTTTGCAATGGGAATAACACCGTATATAAATGCCTCTATTATAATGCAGCTGCTTACTATAGCAATACCAAGCCTTGAAGCCCTAGCAAAAGAAGGGGAAGAAGGAAGAAAGAAAATTGCCCAGTATACAAGATACGGAACTGTTGTGCTTGCTTTGATACAAGCGGTGGCATTGAGCATAGGTTTAAAAGCGTATCTTTACAAGTCAGATTTTCTGTCCATAGCTATAGTAGCTATATCACTTACTGCCGGAACTGCCTTCCTGATGTGGTTAGGAGAACTGATAACTGACAAGGGAGTTGGAAACGGCATATCTCTTATAATATTTGCAGGTATAGTATCAAGAATTCCTGTGGGAGCAGCTAGACTTATCAACCTTTATAAAGCTAAAACAGCTTCAATTTTCGAGTTGATTGGTTTTGTTATCGTGGCTATACTGATAATTGCAGCAGTTGTTCTCATAAATGAAGGCGAAAGAAGAATACCTGTACAATATGCTAAAAGAATTGTCGGAAGAAAGATGTATGGTGGGCAAAGTACCCATATTCCTCTAAAGATAAATCAAGCAGGCGTAATACCTGTAATATTTGCGATGTCAATCATAGAGTTCCCGAAACAGATAGCGGGATTTTTCCCAGGCAGTGCTGCATACAACTTCTTTAATAAATACTTTGCGTGGGGCACATGGTTCCATGGCGTGTTGTATGCAATATTGATAATTGGTTTTACTTACTTCTATACTGCAGTTACATTTAATCCTATAGAAATATCCAATAATATTAAAAAATATGGTGGATTTATTCCAGGTATAAGACCAGGAAAGCCCACTGCAGAATTTATACAGAGATCTTTATCAAGGATTACATTGGTTGGTGCTATATTCCTAGCTTTAATAGCTATTTTCCCTATATTCTTAACCAGATTCACCAATATAAACGTATCATTTGGTAGTACTTCTCTGCTGATAGTTGTAAGCGTCGCTTTGGAAACTGTTAGACAAATAGAAGCTCAGATGATAATGAGAAATTATCAGGGCTTCTTGAAGT
>DUSG01000027.1 GCA_012842725.1 Clostridiales bacterium | reverse complement strand
GAAGCTGGAATCATCAGTAGCCAGGAACAATGCTACTGTTGCTATTTCCGTACCTTTTCCGCTTCTCGGATTTCCAACAGTATTTGGCATTATTATTCCTATGCCTTCTTTATTCACATTCTTCATGAAGTCTCCGGTAGCTATTTCTGTTTCTACACCACCGGGGCAGATAGCATTGCATCTGATGTTTTTCTTAGCATACATATATCCGGTATTCTTTGTTAAACCCACGAGGGCATGTTTGGAAGCTGTATAAACTGCTCCGGCTCTGGCACCGCAAAGACCACCTATGGATGCAATATTGATGATATTGCCTCCGCCTTGTTTCATGAAGATGTCTACAGCCTTTCTCATGCTGTAGAAAGGTGCATATACATTTACCATGAATACCTTTTCCAGCATTTCGTCTGTTGCATCTCCAACAGGGCTGAAATCGTCCATTATACCTGCGTTATTCACCAAGATGTCTAGTCTTCCTGCATCATTATAAGCGAAGTCAACTATTCTTTCAGCGTCTTCTTTCTTTGTCAAATCTGCGCCAACTGGAATTATTTTTCCTTCAAAACCTTCAGCACTTTTTGCCAATTCTTCCAGCCTTTCAACTCTTCTTGCAACAGCATAGACTGTAGCACCTTCTTGTGCGAAAAGATAGGCGATATCTTTTCCCATTCCTGCACTTGCTCCGGTAACTATTGCGACTTTACCTTTTAATTTCATAACTCACCCTCCAATTAGTGTTGTTAATATAACAACAAACATCTTTTGAGTATATTATAATATGTTTCGCATGCAAAATAAATAGGTTTTTGAAAAATTTGTTGAAAAATGTTATTTATTTGTTGAGCCTGCTTTCCGGCACATGGTTCTTCAACAATAATCCTTTTATTCTCTTTATATCATCTTCTGGAGCGTTTATAGTTATGGTACCCAAATCATAGGTCTGATAAAGAACCAGTTTCTTCTTCATGTACCTGAATCCTTCTATTCTGTCAAATGTGTAAAAACCTGAACCATTGGGATAATTAGCATTTATAGGCAATTCAAGGCGGGGATCGAATCCGATGATTGCAATACCTTTATCCGTTACAAGTATCTTCATGGTTTTATGGAAGAATTTAAACAGTATTTCTGTTATAATAATAAATATGATAAGCAAGGCTATACCCCAAGCAGTGTATTGTTTCAGGGTTTCGCCGTTGAATAACGGAAATATGATTGACAATGAAGCGAATACGTATATGATTATTCTATCAACTATTCTGAAGGGAGCTATAGGATATTTTCCTATTACATTATGGCTGCCTAGTTTGTTCATGACTTTACGGGTATAGATTATGCGAAAATAACCTTGCGAAAGATATAAAAGCATAGTACTGAACATGATGTTAAAGTAACCAGATATAACGGGCAATAATCCTGTTTCACTTTGAGTTGCCGGAATACCAGCCAGAATCATGTTAATAATAGTGGAACCAATAATAAAAACAAACAAGGACAGTATAAATATTACAAGCTTCATTGAATTGGACATTTTTACACCTCTCAGCATTTAATATTTTGTAGAACCAGACTCATGAGTTACGTTATTAAGCTAATGCCAGAAGCCAGTAGCTAGTGGACAGAAGCCATAAAATATATCACTGTTTAATTATTATATATAATATTATTTACTAAATCAAACAAAGCTTAATGTTGATTGAATTTAAATAACTTAGGTTGCATCCTAATTAAAATAAGCTTTAATTTATGGTGATGGAAATGAGGTAGTGATATGCTGAACATAGAAGAAAAACTGAAAAAACTGCCTGACAAACCTGGCGTATATATAATGAAGAATGAGAATGACCGCATAATTTATGTGGGAAAAGCCATAAATCTTAAAAATAGAGTGAGACAATACTTTCAAACGTCTGCCGCCAAATCGCCGAAAGTTCAGGCTATGGTGGAAAACATAAAGGACTTTGAATATATAATCACGGCAAATGAATTGGAAGCCTTGATACTTGAGTGCAACCTGATAAAAAAGCACAAGCCAAGATATAACGTAATGCTCAGGGATGACAAGCATTATCCGTATATAAAAGTGACTTTGAATGAAAGCTACCCGAGGGTACTTAAGGTAAGGGAGATAAAAAAGGACGGAGCCAAATATTATGGACCCTATACTGATACTAAGGCTGTTAATCAGATTATTAAGCTTATATCCAGGATATTTCCTATAAGAAGCTGCAGTAAAAATATTGAAAAAATAGCCGGTAAAGAAAGACCTTGTCTCAATGCTCATATAAATCAATGTATAGCCCCCTGTACCGGTAAGGTAAGCAAGGAAGAATACGATAAACTGGTGGACTCTGTAATTCTTTTCCTTGAAGGGAAGCAGCAGGAACTGATTTCAGAATTGGAAAAGAAGATGCAAAAACATGCTGAGAATCTTGAGTTTGAGAAGGCTGCAGAGCTCAGGGACCAGATTGAGGCTGTCAAAAAGATAAATGAAAAGCAGGTAATCATATCCTCCAAACTGGAAGACCAGGATGTGATAGCTTATGCGGAGGCAGGAGAGCTGGTATGTGTTCAGGCTTTCTTTGT
>DUSG01000233.1 GCA_012842725.1 Clostridiales bacterium | reverse complement strand
GATAACGTAGCAAATATGGCAGCAATTATGACCAACAATACTAAAACCGTTACAATGCCTTTGACTTTCCAAGATCCACTTATTTTCATCATTATCCCTCCAAAAAAACAATATGGCTCATGATATTTAAATTATACAATCATGAACCATAATATTCAAACCTTAAACTATCTATAAATCAAGTTTCATATCTCCCGGCTTAATATATCCTTTCTTTCTCATAAATTCTGATATTATAAGAGTCAATATTGCCGGAAGTATTATATGGAGAAGGAGTATTTTCAATAATATCATTGCACTGCTTTCAGTTCCTGCCATGGCTGCAAAAGTACCAAATTGTCCTACGAAACCGCTGGTACCCATTCCTGCACCTTCGGGCACATTTTCCATTTTAAAGATCGTTGTTGCCAATGGTCCTAGTATAGCACTGGCTAAAGTAGGAGGAACCCAAATTAAAGGATTTCTTATTATGTTGGGCATCTGTAACATGGAAGTACCTATACCCTGTGCAATAAGACCTCCCATCTTGTTTTCTCTATAACTTGCTACAGCAAAACCAACCATTTGAGTCGAGCAGCCGACTGTAGCTGCGCCGGCTGCCAAACCACTCAATCCAAGAGCTATGGCTAAAGCTGCACTGCTTATAGGAAGTGTCAAAACCATACCCATTACAACCGAAACCAATATACCCATTGGTATGGGATTCATTACCGTAGCCGTATTTATAATAGCTCCAAAAGCCGACATTATTGCGGCTACTATGGGTGAAACATATTTTCCTACAATTCCTCCGACAATGATTACTGTTGACGGTACCAAAACTATATCCACTTTTGTCTTGCCGGCTATCAATTTGCCCGCTTCAACACCGGCAAGCGCTGCTATGAATGCTCCCATCGGCTCCCCAACTGTTATTCCGTATTGATTCGCTGAATTCAGAAAAACCGTGCCTGCGCCAAGAGCACCCGTAACAGCCGATGAAAAAACAGCCAAAGCGGGGGCTTTTCTACCATAGGCCACTGCAATACCTATTGCCGGTCCCATAAGAAATTTAGCCACTCTTCCTAAATCCACAAGTATGCTTATACCTAGGATTTTTCCCATCTGATCAAGTATGAGTCCGACTATCAATGATGAAAAAAGGCCTAAAGCCATAGAACCCAAAGTATCTATAAGATATTTTTTAAAAGAAAATTTTTCTTTCACAATATTTCCTCCTTTAGTGTATTTACAGCTGTCTTGTCACTTGTACAAAAAAATAATAGCAGATTATCTGCTATTAATCAAGTAGCCATGTTTTTCCAAATCTCTGATTATATGATTATAAGATATTTCATCAGGGACTTCTATGGTATGAAGATGTATGCCTCCTGTAAGAGCTGAAAGAGGTTTGGTATCTGAATCTTCATAATGCTTCATAAACCTTTCTACATCTAACCTGGACTCTAACATCAGCATTGCTTTTATTTCTCCATACAGAGGATGCTCTACAATTACATCTATAACCTTTCCACCGTTATCCACAATTATCTCTAGTTCTTTTCTCATGCCCTCTTTATCGTGACAGCAGGCAATAACTTTCTGAATTTTATTTTTTTTATCATTCAAAAGCATATATCCCTGAGGAGTTGCAATTATGTTATAACCTTTTGCCCTAAGTATGGCTATATCCTGGACGATAACCTGCCTGCTGACACCGGTTATTTTGGAAAGGTCAGCCCCAGTAATAGGAATGGATCTTTCTTTTAAAATATTAAATATTTTTTCTCTTCTTTCATCTGACAGCATATTATCACCTATTTGTTCTCCATACAGAATATGGG
>DUSG01000232.1 GCA_012842725.1 Clostridiales bacterium | reverse complement strand
GTTACATCTATATTCTTGGTTACTACCTCTTTTACAACCCATTTGTCTCCTTCTTTAACCACATTGATATCAGCTTTAGCCAGTGCCACACCATTAGTTCCTGGTTCTATGAGTTTTACTCCTGTGCTGGATTCAATATCATCAAATTTTGCATGCTTGTGACCGCAGAAGATCACATTAAACTGTGGCAGTGCTTCGGCTATGGGCAATGCACCATCTGTAGCAGTTTTCTCCGCAGTATCACCCATATGGAATGCTCCTACCAAAACATCATATTTTCCTTCCAGCTCTTTGACAACCTTTTTGGCTTCTTCAAGAGGATCAGTAAAAGTCAAGCCTTTGAAACGATCAGGATTACTTGCTTCCCATATCGGAATATGAGGGGTAATCAAACCTACTACGGCGACCCTTACTCCGTCTTTTTCAAATATTCTATACGGCTCAAAGGCGCGGGTTCCGTCTTCTTTATATATATTTGCAACAAGTACGCTGCCTTTGAAAGCGGAAACATTTCTATTTAAGAAATCTAGACTAAAGTTAAACTCATGATTACCTAAAACCCATACATCATATGCCATATAGTTTATTGCTTCCACCATAGGATGCACAGGTCGGTCATTGAATAAATCAGCTAAATTCCCCTGAACTAAATCACCACAATCTACAAGAATGGTATTCGGATTTTTACTTCTCTCAGCCTTAATCAAAGTCTGAATCTTGGCAAGCCCTGATTTTTCATCAGCTTTGCCTGCAGCATACTCCCACGGATATAATCTTCCATGCAAATCGCTTGTTCCCAATATGGTAATGGTTTTTGTATTAACGTCTTCTGCAAATACAGTATTAATGGGCAACAGCATGGAAAATACCATTAGAAGCGTAAGCAATAGGCTTACAAACTTTAATCCTTTTTTCATCTCCATAACCCCCATTTTTTTGTATATAAATATACATATCAAGTATAATTTTACCATAAAACCCATTTTGTCTCAAAGTTATTTCAAAACTATTTAAAGACAGAATAAGACAGATTAACTGAATAACCTGCCATGTATTTCATGTTTCTCCATAACAACTACCTTTTGTAGACAAAATTGTCAATAATATAGCAATTATGTATTTATTCAAATAAATCACCAGTTTACTGTGTCCATGCCAATTTACATTTGAAAGACAACAGTTATGTTCAAAATAATTCAGCTTCACTACTTCAAAGCAGTTGTCCTTCATATTTCTATGGCTTGCTATGACTCTAACCTGTACTCCAGGCAAATCTGCATCGAAAAAAATTACACCCAGGCTTACATTTCTGTCATCATATATTACTTCGAAGATAATTTATTCTCTGCAAAAAACGATAAAGGTGTATTTATGGTTAGATTTTTTGATACAGAAATATATGAGGTCACTTTTACAACGAATACTGGATTTATAAAAACTTTATGAGAAAAATAAAAAATAGGGTAGCCTTTCGACTACCCTTTAATAGCTTCTGATACATTACTGACAAAGAGGGAAACCCGATAGTTAAAAATTTTTATGGACATTCAAAATCAGAAGCGGAGCAAAAAGAGACGAATGGCTAAAAAAAGGAAAAGAAAACGGGAATACATCTCTTACCAAAGCTATGTATGAATAGTTATGGAATATTCTTAAGCCTTCTAACCTAAAACCATCTACATTTGAAAGGTATGAAGGAATATATAGAAATTACTTTGAGAAAAGTTCATTAGGTATTATGCGATTATCTGATATAGATAAATCTGCGATAAGAAAATACTATAACGACATATTTTTACAAAATAAAACATATTCGCAAATTAAAAATGCTCATAAAATACCAGATAAATTTTTTATACACATGGTAGATAAAGAAATACTGGATAAAAACCCATGTACCAGCATAGGTCTGTCTCAATACAAAGCGGAAAATGAAGATTTTGATATGGGCGATTTTGAAGACTTTGAAGAGAACTCAAAAATAGAAACTTTCACCGAAGAAGAAATATAAACTATTTTAAAAAATATACCTAATAAGAAGCTAAAAATACTTGTAGCCTTTGCCCTGGGAACAGGCCTTAGACAAGGAGAAAAATTAGCTCTAAAACAAACAGATATAAAAGACATGAAAGTATATGTAACAAAAACAGTTAAAACAATTAAAGTTTACCATGATAAAGACAAAAAATATCATTACGAAACAATAGTTACTCCACCCAAAACTAAAAATTCAAGAAGAATAGTACCAATTCCATCAAATTTAAAACAGATACTCAATGAACTTAATAAGATAAGAAATGAAGAGAAGCTAAAACTAGGTGAACTATATCAAGACAACGAGCTTTTATTTCCTTCAGAAACAGGCACTTATATTGACGCAAGAAACTTAACACGAGCATGGAAAAGGGCATTTAAAAAGACAGTGTCCCGTATAAAAAATTTCATGCTTTAAGACATACCTATGCTACACAGCTATTAAAAAACGGTACACAGCTTATAACTGTATCCCGTTTATTAGGGCATTCAACTGTCAAAACCACGGAAATTTACACTCACATTTTAGAGTCCACAAAAAAGAAAG
>DUSG01000231.1 GCA_012842725.1 Clostridiales bacterium | reverse complement strand
CTTCATTGTCATCATGCATGCCATGGTCTGAGGTGATTATTACATTCCCGTCAAATCTATCTACAAGCTCTTTCACATAAGAATCCAGCATATTAAGTTGAGACAGGGCCTTTTCAGAGCTTGGCCCATATTTATGGGCGAAATCATCGTAGGAATGGAAGTGTATTAAAAGAATATCAGGAGGGTTTTTCATTTCCTCCAGGGCTCTTTTGTATATTTCGTCATCTATGGTGCCATTATTGTTTTCGTCGATATTTAAAATAGTTTCTACTTCATCGATTATTATCTGCATATTGCCTTCGATAACCTTCGAGGTTTTACCCATTTCAGCTGCTTTATCAAATATGGTAGGGATTTTCAGCAGTTTTTTTTCTCTGCTCATTATGCCGGTATGCACAGGTGTAGTACCTGTAACCATGGAAGCAAAGGTTACATCTGTAATCGTTGGATATACGGTAAGGGCTTTTACTGCAGTTCCCATTGATGATATATGTGGAACAAAGCCTTTTTCTATTGCCTTTTCATACAAATCATAACCCAGTCCGTCTATGTATACAATAAGCACTTTTTTATCATCATTCAGAGATTCCAAAGCTTTTTCATATATGCTCATTATATTCTCCTGGGGTGGGTTTTCTACTATTCCGATAGGATTGTATATCTTAAATTCATCCGTTTTAATTATGGTACTGCCTAATATGCTTTTCTTTATGGTCATGATGTTATCAACATAGAGTATATCTCCATCTTTTGTGAATATGGCATAACCCGGCATTTGATGCTTCATGTTTTTGATTATGGTTATTGGTTCGGAATTTTGTGACATGAAAGCCATTATTCCAGCAAAAAAAGATATTAAAGCCATGGCAGAAAAAAATAAAAGTTTTTTGTTCATGATGCTTTCCTCATTTCTTTTAAAAAGTCGAAAGACATAAACATTACTTTCTATACCTTGCCGGTTAACTCAGAAACATTCATGTGTCTAATTCTACATTTATTATTTATTTCCTTCATGAACCAAAAAGTGTTTAATATAAGTCTATGTGCATATTATGACATAAAAAACAATAAATTGGATAGTATTAAAGTAATATTAAAAAAAGATTATGATGTTCAAAAGGTTATTCTCCATAATAATGCAGAAAAATCATGTCATAATGTGAATTGCTCTATTGACAATGGGCATTTATATAATGTACAATATTGCATAATTCTAATGGTATTTTTCGAATCATGCAGGATTCGCAAGGTTTCAGCTACATATGGATATGTTTGCGAATGGCTATGAAAAGGACAGTAGCGAGAGTGGATGCATTCAGAGAGATAATCACTTGGTGCGAGATTATCTGCAGAACTCTTGACGAAGATCACCTCGGAGCCGGATGTCTGAACTATAAGTAAGACATTCCGCAGCAATGCGTTAAATTTGTCGAGTGACAGCCGTAACAGGCTGTAATGAGGGTGGTACCGCGTGCCAATGCGTCCCTATGGTTTTGCCATAGGGATTTTTTAATTAATTAAAAAAATTACAAGGAGTTGAGACAGATGAAATTTAAACCTCTTTCAGAAAAATCCGTTGCAGAGAGAGAAAAGCAGATAGCTGAGTTTTGGAAAGAAATAGATATTTTAAACAAAGTAGTTGAAAATAGAAAAGATGCGAAGCCTTTCATATTCTATGAAGGTCCTCCCACTGCCAACGGCAGTCCCGGAATACATCACGTAATGGCAAGAACCCTTAAGGATTCGGTATGCAGATATCATAGCATGAAAGGCTATCAGGTTAAGAGAAAAGCCGGATGGGATACCCATGGACTGCCTGTGGAAATAGAAGTTGAGAAGCAGTTGAAACTTTCCAGCAAGCAGGAGATTGAAAATTACGGAATAGCAGAATTCAACGAAAAATGCCGTGAGTCTGTATTCATGTATGAAAAACAATGGAGAGAAATGACGGAGAGAATGGGATATTCAATAGATTTGGATAACCCATATATAACATTGGACAATGACTATATAGAAACTGAATGGTGGATACTGGACAAATTTTTCAAAGAAGGCTTAATGTATGAGGGACATAAGATACTTCCTTACTGCAGCCGCTGCGGTACAGGATTGGCTTCCCACGAGGTGGCTCTAGGCTATGAGGAAGTGAAAACCGATACTGTAATAGTTAAATTCAAGAGAAAAGATGCGGATGAATATTTCCTTGTATGGACTACAACACCTTGGACTTTGCCTTCCAACGTAGCCTTGACGGTGAATCCTGCAGAAACTTATCTAAAAGTTAGGCAAGACGGAACGGTTTATTATGTAGAGAAAAACCTCTCCAAAAAGGTATTAGGAGAAGATTTCGAAGTATTAGAAGAGATTCAAGGCAAAGACTTGGAGTATATAGAATATGAGCAATTGATGCCTTTTGTTGAGGCAGATAAGAAAGCATTTTATGTAACACTTGGAGATTATGTAACTACGGAAGACGGTACAGGTATAGTTCATACAGCTCCTGCTTTCGGTGAAGAGGACTACAACACAGGTAAAAAATATGACCTTCCTGTACTTCAACCTGTGGATGAATCAGGAAAATTCACTGCTACTCCTTGGAAAGGTAAATTTGTAATGGATGCGGATCCTGATATCATTAAATGGCTGGCGCAGGAAGGAAAACTGTACAAGAAAGAGAAAGTTGTGCACAATTATCCTCACTGCTGGAGATGCAGAACTCCTTTGCTGTATTATGCTAAACCCGGCTGGTATATAGAGATGACAAAACTGAGAGATCAGCTTGTGGAGAATAACAACAAGGTAGAATGGTATCCGGATTTTGTCGGAGAAAAACGTTTTGGCAACTGGCTTGCAAACGTAAATGACTGGGCATTGTCCAGAACCAGGTATTGGGGAACACCTTTGAATATCTGGAGATGTGAATGCGGGCATACTACTTCAATTGCCTCCAGAAAGGAACTGGTGGAGAAAGCAATAGAAGATATAGACGAAACAATAGAACTTCACAGACCCTATGTGGATGAGGTTCATATTAAATGTGACAAATGCGGCGGTGTCATGACAAGGGTGCCGGAAGTAATAGACTGTTGGTTTGACAGCGGTGCAATGCCTTTTGCTCAACATCATTATCCCTTTGAAAATAAGGAAAATTTCCACGAGCTTTTCCCGGCAGATTTTATATGTGAAGGCATTGATCAGACCAGAGGATGGTTCTACTCCCTCATGGCTATTTCAACATTTGTCATGGGAACTTCTCCATACAAGAGGGTACTGGTAAATGATTTGATACTGGATAAAGACGGACGCAAGATGTCCAAATCCAGGGGAAATACCGTAGATCCCTTTGAAATGTTTGAGAAGTATGGTGCCGATGCTTTGAGATGGTATCTGCTTCATGTATCTCCTGCCTGGACACCGACAAGATTTGATGAAGAAGGATTGAAAGAAGTATACAGCAAGTTCTTTGGTACCTTAAGAAATGTATATTCTTTCTTTACTCTATATGCCAATGCCGACGACATAGACCCAAGAGAGTTCTTCGTTGAATATAAAGACAGACCTGAATTGGATAGATGGATACTCTCTAAATACAACAACCTGGTTGCTCAGGTAGAATATGAAATGTCCATCTATGACCTGACAAAATCCGTAAGAAAGATTCAGGAATTTGTTGTAGAGGATTTATCCAATTGGTATATCAGACGTTCAAGGAGAAGATTCTGGGCAACTGAACTGACTGAGGATAAAAAGGCTGTATATAATACGACTTACGAAGTTCTGGTAGGTGTAACCAAGCTGATAGCACCTTATGCACCTTTCATAGCGGAAGAGATGTATAAGGATCTTACAGGAGAATTATCTGTTCATTTAGCAGATTTCCCTGTTGCCAATAAAGAGTTGATTGATCTTCATATAGAAGAAAGGATGGACCTTGTAAGAGATTTGGTAAGCCTCGGAAGGGCAGCAAGAGAAAAGGTAAGGATAAAGGTAAGGCAACCTATCGCAGAAGTTCTGATAGACGGCAAATATGAAGAGCTCATAGAAGATTTGGTGCCATTGATTGAAGAAGAGCTCAATGTGAAGAAAGTTGTATTTGCAAAGAATCTTGATGAGTATATGGAATTCACCCTAAAACCCAATTTCAAAGTTGCCGGTCCGATACTGGGCTCCAAGATAAAACTGTTGGCTAAGGCTCTGGAAGGTTTGGATGGGGCTGATGCAGTAAAGAGACTGGAAGCAGGAGAGACTTTTACTCTGACTGTAGACGGAGAAACACTGGATATAGTTAAGGATTATGTCCTGATTACCATAACAGCCAAGGAAGGTTTCACTGTAGCTATGGAAAACAACCTGTTCGTCATATTGGAGACAACTTTGACTCAGGAACTTATAGACGAAGGATATGCAAGGGAATTCATCTCCAAGGTTCAGCAGATGAGAAAGAACAATGGCTATGAGATGATGGACAGAATCAGAATATACTATGACGGTGATGACGAAATAGCAAGGGCTGTTGAAATACACAAAGATTATATAATGAATGAAACCTTGGCTGAAACAATTGAAAGAGTGAAGGACCCAAGCTTTGAGAAACAGGATTTGAACAATCATGAGACAGGAATAAAGTTGGAAAAAATATAAACCATAGAGACGGCTCATTGAAACCCGTTTAAATATCGATAAAAGTTCCGGTTATCTTCCGATAAGGGTATTTAAAGAAATTGTAATCATCAGGTATTAAGAAAGATAATCACTGATGAAATAACAGATATCCTTATCGGAGGTTTTTTTGTATAGTTTGTCTTCAAACTGTGCTTTCTTTGAAAGCCTTTCTTATATACATGGTTGTATCTTGGAAGATTTTTAATGATATTATTGGTTGCTAGCAGTATAATAATAATGATATAGAAATGATATGGAGGTAATTGGGTTGGATAGGTTGACACATATAAATGAAAAAGGCTATGCAAGGATGGTAGATGTTTCGGAAAAAGAGGAGACTTTAAGAGAAGCAGTGGCTCGGGGTTCTGTTTATATGAAAAAAGACACCATAAGAGCCATTATAGAGGGAAGAATAAAAAAGGGAGATGTACTGTCAGTAGCTCAGGTAGGAGGCATAATGGGAGCAAAGAGCACTTCCGATATTATTCCCATGTGCCATAATATAAACATATATGGAGCGGATTTGGATTTTTCGATAGATGAAGATAAATGCAAAATTGATATAATTGCCACAGTAAAGACCTATGGAGTTACCGGAGTTGAAATGGAAGCCTTGACAGCTGTATCCATTGCAGCGCTTACCATCTACGACATGTGCAAGGCTATAGATAAAGAAATGGTTATATCAGATATACATATCGTGAAAAAAACAGGAGGAAGATCAGGAGATTTTTATTTCAGCGGCGCTGACAGAAAAAATTCATGCAGCTAAGAACATAAGGAGGTATTATTGATGAATGATGAGTTTACATTTAACGTGGGGATAATCACTGTAAGCGACAAGGGTTCCAGAGGAGAGAGGACAGATGAATCTGGGCCTGTTATAGAAGAATTATTAAAACCTGCGGGAGGAATCATAAAAAAATACATAATAGTGCCCGACGAAAAAGAAGAAATCAAAAAAGCCATGATAGAGATGTCAGATATGATGAAACTTGATGTAGTATTGACCAGCGGAGGAACAGGCTTTTCACCCCGTGATGTGACTCCGGAAGCTACCCTGGAAGTCATAGAGAAAAATGTACCGGGGATACCTGAAGCCATGAGGGCGGAAAGCCTTAAGATAACTCCCAAAGCCATGTTGTCCAGGGCTGTGGCCGGAATAAGAAATAGAACCTTGATTATAAATCTGCCCGGAAGCCCTAAAGGAGTGAGGGAGTCACTCAATGTAATACTTCCTGCATTAAAGCATGGTATAGAGATTCTCAGAGGCGAAGCATCGGAATGTGCGAAAGATACTGTATCATAGGAATTTATATGCAGGAAATGCTATTGATAAAAATATTATATTATGTTAAGCTAAAATAGCATGGTTTTCCGAGTTTAATTTTCTAAAGACTTGTTCCATGAAAATTAAACCAATGGGTTCCGGCAGAAATGCCGAAGCCTCCCGTGCTTGGAAAGGAAAACTCTAATTCTATCTATTTAGAATTACTGAGCAGTCCTTTCGGATTGCTTTTTTGTTTGGAGGAGTTTGATGGCCTATTTTGTTGATGCATTTAAAGAAGCACTTGGTTTATTACTATCATTTGATAAGGAATTATACGGTATCATTCTACTGACACTGAGAGTATCTGTT
>DUSG01000230.1 GCA_012842725.1 Clostridiales bacterium | reverse complement strand
TCTTTTACTCTTCTGTCAGTCGTACACTCAATACCGACAGGCTTGTTTAAAGCTATATACACTTTCTTTTCCTTTGTCTTAATCGGTTTTCCGTCTATAGCCACTACATCTCCGGGTTTTACGGTAGACCCCAGTTGACATACCTGTCCGTTTATTGTTACTCTTTTTTCTTTAATCAATTCGTCTGCTTGACGTCTGGAACAAAATCCGCTTTCTGCAATATATTTATTGACTCTCATGCTCCTATACCTTCCAATTGATTTTTATTCATCAGTATTATAAACCTCCGTTATGAACGATTCAACTGTCTTTGGCAGTTTAAAAAGAGGTTATCACATAAGATAACCTCTTGATGATTGCAAAAAATCTGACTATTCTTCTTTAACTTCCGGGCCGGCAGCTTCAGTTTCCTCTGCGCCTTCCTCTGTTTCTTCAACCTTAGCTTCTATGACTACGGCTATAGGATTGTCGTCTCTTTCGACACACACAACTCCTTCAGGCAAATCCAAATCCGCAGCCATTATAACGTCACCACTGTTGGCTTCGCTAACATCTATTTCTATAACACTGGGTATTAGCTTGGCCTTTCCTTTTACCACGACTTCATCTACATTACTTTGAAGTATCAGTTTTTTATAAACTAACTTGTCTGTACCCTTGAAAACCAGAGGAACATCGCGAGTGATTTCAGCTTCTTCATCTGCTACCTGGATATCCATATGAATCAATTCTCCTGTAATGAAATCCTTTGCTGTGTCCCTTATAAAGCCGAACATTCCTTTTCCATCCAATACTACAGTTAAATTGGTCCTGCTTCCATAATCCCTTATTATTCTGTCCACATCTTTCTTATTAAATTTTACCGGTATTGAATCTATACCTTTTCCGTATAATACTCCAGGAATAAAATTTTCTCTCCTTACTTTATAACCCTTTTGGTCTCTCACAAAAGCTTCTAGCTTAACTGCTGCCATATAAACTCCTCCTTTTAAATATTTATTCAGGTCAAGTTTTATACGGGTCAAGCGAAGCTTTTAATTTATATATGATTATAGCATAATTTTCGATATATGACCAATAAGTTAAGTAAGTTCTACTTATTAACTTTTCTATTCCTCCAGCATTATCCTTTCCAATTCCAAAGGTTCTACTTGCTTACCATCTTTGAAAGCTCTCATATTTCCCCCGGATATCTCATCTATCAAAGCTATGTGTTTATCTTCACCTATTCTTCCGAATTCAAATTTTATATCATAAAGTTCCAAACCTTTCTTAGCCAGCTCTTCCTTTACAATACCTGCGATTTTTCTTGTAAGCTCTTTCAATATTTTGTACTCATCATGAGTCAAAATTCCCAGCATATCCAAAGCATCTTCAGTAATAGGCGGATCCTGTCTCTTATCATCCTTCAACGTAACTTCAACAAAAGCATCTAATGGCTGACCTTCTTGAACATATGCGCCATATCTGCGATAAAAGCTTCCTACGGCTCTATACCTGCAAATAACCTCCAAACCCTTTCCAAATAAGGTGGCAGGCTTAACAGTCATGGTTGCCTCTTCTATATTTGCATCTATATAATGAGTTGGTATGCCTTTTTTCTCCAATAATTCAAAAAACATTTTGGATAGCCTGAGTCCAGCCCTGCCGGCACCTTCTACTGTCAAACCTACAGTATTTGAACCTGGGTCGAATACTCCGTTTTCTCCCGTTAAATCATCCTTAAACTTGAGTAAGTAGTTACCATCTTCTAATAAATACACATTCTTTGTTTTTCCTGTATAAACAAGCTTCATAGCCCTATCCCCTCTTTTGTAGATTATAATTTAGCCTAATTATACTACATACAAGAGGTTTTTTTAACATTGTTATGTCCAATTTCTGTATTATTAAATATTATAACTCTTATAAGCTGTTATTATTAATAATATATAAGTTCCCCGCTTCAAAAAAAGTTATTCATTTCATTTACATATAATCCAGAATTATTTAAATCTCTTCTTCCTCTTCATCATCCAAACAAGGTAACCATATCGTAAAGCTTGTACCATGTCCCGGTTTACTGTCTATTTCCATGCTCCCCCCATGCTCTTCTATAATTTGCTTGCAGATATAAAGACCCAAACCTGTGCCCGTTTTCTTTGTGGTGTAAAAAGCTTGGCCGATTTTGGGTAAATCTTCGGGAGCTATTCCCTTACCGTTATCTGTTACCTTTATGTACATCCTGTTTGTAATTTCATCATAACCGGTTTCTATAATCAGCTTGGGATTCTCTACACCCTCCATAGCTTCCAATGCATTTTTACATAAATTGAGAAATACTTGATTTATCTGGCTTTCATCACAAAGCAGATATCTCTCTTCTTTTGTAGCTTCAAAGACAACATCCACATTTTTCATAAAAGAATTACTTATTACCAGGCTTTCTATAGACTGAACCAGATCATATATGGAAACTTCTTCAAACTCAGTTCCTTTCGGCTTTGACATATGTAGGAATTTGCTTATGATATTATCAATCTCATCTATGCTTTTACTGATCTTTTTCAAATACTTAATAAAAGTGTCTTCCATGGCCATACTCTCCAATAACTGACAGGTACCTTTTATTGTGGTCAGATAGTTCCTTGTCTCATGAACAATACCTGCCCCCATCTGTCCTATCAGTGCCAGTTTCTCTTGCTGCAGCAATATATTTTCTTTCCTCAACTCCTCTTGTTTCTTTCTTTCCAATTGTTCGTACGCTTCTTGTAATTTCTTGTTTCTATCTTCCAGCATTTTATAAGGATATTTTACACAGCTTACAAATACTGATTTATATAAGAAATAATAACTTATTATTTTTAATATAAGTGCATAAAGACAGTTTATCGAATGATAGTTGGTAGGAAAAATCAATATTACTTGAGCAGAAATCATAATAAGCAAAGCCATGAAAAAATGTCTATTTCCCATAATAATATCGTCATTAATCTTGTTTCTCATTTTAAATAAGCTCAATATGACTAATATAATAATCAATGCCTCAGCCACTTTATGCTGCCATGTAAAGCCGTATTCTGTATAAAAAGGAAAAATTAACTTGTAATACCTTATCAAAGCCAAAGAAGTTCCCACGGCAAAGATTATCGTTACAATCAGGTTTGTCCACCTATTGAACTTAGTTATAGATATATTTGCAGACATTAAAAATAAAGCAATAACTTTTGTTAATCTTGCTAAATACCAGAACTTTAATGTTAAATCTGCGGATTCAACTAGTGGGTTAAAAGGTATAGAGAAAAGATACATATGACAGGCATCAAAGATAACAACAGCTAGTATGGCAAAACCCAATAAATGATTCAAATCAGGTATTTCATTTATGGTGTTCCATGTTATTAAAAATATTGCGACTCCAATGAACAAACTTAAACTTTCTAATATGCTGTGAACAATTTTGATATCAAATTTCCAAAAAGTGTTATATATAATAAAGGCAGCAATAAAACCTATAATCAAAGCTCCAATATATTGCAAGAATAAGCTTTGATCTTTATTCATATTATGCACCACCACACTACGCTAAAAATGTATAGCCTACTATAATTATGCATCATTTTTGAATATGATTTTGTTAGAGGGTTTAAAAAATTAGTAATAAGCTATATATTCTAGATAAAATTACTAAATCCTTTATTTTTAATTTTTTGTATTTTTATGCTCATAAATAATAAGTATGAGACTTTTAAGTTATTTATTAAATCTTATATATATTAAAAATATAATAATTTAATTAAAGTATAAATATAAATTTATTTGTATATATTAAGATATATAAAAAATATCCAGATGCTGATTGTAGCATCCTGGATATAACCATTAAATAAGCTCCAAAACTACCGGGCAGTGATCACTACCCATTACATGGGAATGAATTTCAGCATCTTTCATTTTGCTTTTTAATCTGCCGGAAACTATGAAATAGTCTATTCTCCATCCCACGTTCTTTTCTCTTGCTTTACCCATATAAGACCACCAGGTATAAGCATCTTCTTTATCAGGATAAAAGTATCTGAATGAATCTATAAAGCCAGAATCTAAGAGCTTTGTCATCTTATCCCTTTCTTCATCGGTAAAACCTGCATTTCTTCTGTTAGCTTTAGGATTCTTTAAATCTATTTCTTTATGAGCAACATTCAGATCGCCGCAAAGTATAACAGGTTTTGCTTTATCAAGTTCCATAAGATATTCTCTAAAATCATCTTCCCATTTCATCCTATAGTCTAACCTGACCAACTCTCTTTGGGAATTAGGTGTATAAGCGTTAACCAGATAGAATTCTTCAAATTCCAATGTTATGACTCGTCCTTCCTGATCATGCTCCTCTATATCAATTCCGTATCTTACGCTTAAGGGTTTTATTTTCGTAAATACAGCCGTTCCGGAATAACCCTTCTTTTTAGCATAATTCCAGTACTGTTCATAACCCGGCAGTTCCAAATCTATCTGACCTTGCTGTAGCTTTGTCTCCTGGATGGAAAATATATCTGCATCAATCTCTTTAAAATAATCCATGAACCCTTTATTTAAACATGCCCTAAGACCGTTTACATTCCACGAAACCAGCTTCATAATAAACCTCCGTTTGTTTTATATTTAAAGCCACCATTACCGGTGGCTTTTTATTAGACTCCCACATGCTTTCCGCATTGACAGCTTGTACACTTATATTTTATTATACCATAGCAACCGATGATTTTAATATATTAATTATCGGGGCTTTTTAAGATTTCAACAAATTTGGAGGAAGTGGGAGACAAAGACACGCTTTTTAGAAAACAGATTCCTATGCTTCTTTTTGGTATTGGTTCTTCCAATTTCACTTTGAACAATTCTTTTTTATCTAAATATTCTTTTGAAAACTCTTCTATTACACAGGATATTCCCAAATCTATCTTTGCAAATTCCAAAAGCAAATCATGAGAACCCAATTCGATTTCAGGCTTAATACTTATACCCTTAGATAAGAAGTATTTTTCTACATATCGCCGTGAATTTGATTTCGGTTCCAGAAGTATAAGCGGATATTTTGCAAGGCTTTCCAGGCTTAAAGGTTCATGAACCTTCTGTTTATATGATTTTCCGCACACAAATATGTCATGGATATCCATAATCTTTATCACTTCAAGTGCAGAATCCTCAATAGGCAAATTACATATGGCAATGTCTATTTCTCCTGATTTTACAAGTGCGCATAACTCTATAGTAGTTCGGTTTATTATCTTCAATTTGATATTTGAATACAGCTTATGAAATTTCTCTAAATAAGGCATCAAAAAATACCTGGAAATGGTATCTCCCACTCCTATTTTCAGTTCTCCTGCAGTTAGGTTTTTCCACTCATTAAGCTTTTCTTCTCCTTTAGCTATCAGATTGATGGCTGAATTTGCATATTCAAACAATAATTTTCCTTCATTTGTCAATTTGACGCCTTTTGATGTTCTGGTAAAAAGCCTTAATCCCAATTCTCTTTCCAACTGCATAATTGCCTGACTGACGGCAGGTTGAGTCATATAAAGGACAGATGCAGCTTTGGAAAGATTTTTGTGCTTTGCCACTTCACAAAAAATCCTATAAAGTTCAAGTTTTATCATGACATAATCTCACCTTATAGATGGTATAATAGATATTTATTTTACTTATATCATATTATGGTATATAGTACAAGTGTAGAATACATTAATAAATTTAATAAACCGAACATGAGGAGATGTTAAAATGAAAAGAATGGTTGGTACTGTTGTTAGAGGCCTTCGCACTCCAATAATAATGAGGGGTGATGATATTGCATCAATAGTTGTGGACACAGTACTAGAGGCTTCTAAGGTGGAAAAATTTGATATCTGCGACAAGGACATTGTTGCCGTCACCGAATCAGTAGTTGCCAGAGCTCAGGGAAACTATGCAAACATCGACGCTATAGCTAAGGATATTAAAAATAAATTTGGTGACGATACAATAGGAGTCATATTCCCTATATTGAGCAGAAATCGATTCTCTGTATGTCTTAAAGGTATAGCAAAAGGAGCTAAGAAAATTGTCCTGATGTTCAGTTATCCTTCTGACGAGGTAGGCAATCATTTGGTAGATATAGATGTGCTGGATGTAAAAGGTGTGAATCCTTGGACCGATGTTTTGACAGAAAAGGATTTCAGGAATTATTTCGGTTATAATAAGCATCCTTTTACCGGCATTGATTATATAGAATACTATAAATCCATAATTGAAGAATACGGTGTTGAATGTGAAATAATATTCTCCAACGATCCGAAGATCATATTGAATTATACGAAAAGCGTATTAACTTGTGATATCCATACAAGAAAGAGGACCAAAAGACTTCTCATAGCCAATGGAGGAGAAAAAGTCTACGGCCTTGAAGATATATTGACAACATCAATAGACGGCAGCGGATACAATGAATTATATGGATTGTTGGGCTCAAACAAAGCTACAGAGGACAGCGTAAAACTCTTCCCAAGAGACTGCCAGACTTTAGTGGAAAACATACAGAAACAACTTTTTGAGAAAACGGGAAAGAAACTGGAAGTTATGGTTTATGGCGACGGAGCTTTCAAAGATCCTGTAGGTAAGATATGGGAACTTGCTGACCCTGTAGTATCTCCGGGTTATACTTCAGGACTGGAAGGAACTCCAAATGAACTGAAGCTTAAATATATAGCAGACAACTGCTTTGGCCATCTAAAGGGCGAAGAGCTACAAAAAGCCATATTCGAATGCATAAAGAATAAGGAAACCGATTTGAAAGGAAAGATGGAGACACAGGGTACCACTCCCAGAAGGCTGACAGACCTCATCGGTTCACTTTGCGATTTGACATCCGGAAGCGGTGACAAAGGTACACCGGTAATATATATCCAGGGATATTTTGATAACTATACAATATAAAGATTGCAAACATAAAAATTACAGGGGCGGTTTTTATAACCGTCCCTAAGACTGTAGACAAAGGGTTATAAAGCAGAATGGCATTGTATGTCAACAATCTGAAAGGCGGTTTTTATGACTGCCCCTGTTATTTTGCTCCTACTTCACGCATTTAAAGTTATTTATGAGAAATTGTATTATTGAAGCTACTTAGCAGGCAAAATCTCAATCCAATACCCATCCGGGTCTTCTATGAAATATATACCCATTTCTTCATTCTCAAAACAGATACATCCCATTTCCTTGTGATGCTTATAGGCTGCTTCGAAATCGTCCACTACAAACGCAAGATGAAATTCATTATCCCCCAAATCATAGGGCTCTTTCCTGTCTCTGAGCCATGTAAGCTCCAATTGGTGTTCTGTCATGTCGTCTCCCATAAATACAAGGATAAAATCCCCATCTTTGTGTTCTTTCCTTCTGACTTCTTTCAATCCTAAAGCTTCTTTATAAAAAGCAACGCTTTTCTCCAAATCCATCACATTGATATTGTTATGGGCAAATTTGAATTTCATATAATCCACCTTCCCTTTAATTTTTATTTATTTATCTTTTGATATAAAATTTATATCAATCATTATTTTCTTTTATTATATCAGTAAATGGATAATAATAATACCTAATCAATGGTCACTTTGGTATAATATTGATATAATCAGGGGTAAGGTGATTTGCTTATGAAAAATGTTAAAATACGATATTTGTATAACAGCGGTTTTTCCTTGGAGACTCAGAATCATCAGTTTATTTTTGATTATTACAAAGGCACGGTAGAACTGACGGATAAAAAAATCATCGTTTTTTCATCTCATGGCCATCCTGACCATTTTAACCCTAAAATATTCCAATGGAAAAACCAAAAACCTGATATATCATATGTGCTAAGCAGTGATATTTCAATGTATAAGGATGATAAAAACATCTATTCCATTTCTCCCGATGAAAGCCTGAAATTGGGTACCGTAACCATTCATACCTTAGGTTCAACAGACCTGGGGGTATCCTTTATTGTAGAAGCTGATTCTTTAACCGTATTTCACGCAGGAGACTTAAATTGGTGGTATTGGTGGGATGACACTCCGGAAGAAATACAACTTATGGAAAGTGCATTTAAAAAGGAAATCAACAAGCTATCAGGTAAAAAGATAGATATTGCATTCTTCCCTGTTGACCCCAGGTTAAAGCACAATTACGGCTTAGGAGGACAGTATTTTATAGAAACCATAAAACCTGAAGTATTGGTTCCAATGCATTTTGGACAGAATTACGGAGTAATAGACTCTTTTATTGAATTGGTCAAAGAATATGATACAAAGGTGGTAAAGATAAACTCCAGAAATGAAGATATATTTCTATAGAAAGGAGCAATTAAATGTTTAAACTGGAAGGTATAGAAAAAATGAATGAAGAGCAAAAGCTGAAATACATGCTGGTTTTGCTGGAAGGACAGCTTTCTTCCGAAAAAGATCCTTTGGCAAATTTATCAAATGCATCAGCCATAATCAAAGCTGTTATGGATAGGCTTAATTGGGCAGGTTTCTACATTATGAGAGACGGAGAGCTGGTATTAGGACCCTTCCAAGGCTTGCCCGCTTGCAACAGGATAAAGCTGGGTATGGGTGTATGCGGTACTGCTGCAGCTACGAGGAAAACTCAGATAGTCCCTAATGTCCATGAATTCCCAGGTCATATAGCCTGCGACAGTGCCTCCAATTCCGAGATAGTCGTACCTATAATCAAAGACGATAAGGTTTATGGAGTTTTGGATTTAGACAGTCCTGAATTCAACAGGTTTACAGAAATTGAAGCCGGATATCTTGAACAGTTTGTGGAAAAGCTGAATAAATATATAGATTGGGAAAAAGTATAACCCTTTTAGAGAATGGAGTCACCTGGAAACGAATCCTTCAGCTCAGAACGTTTCCGGTGGCTCACTTTCATTCAACCTATATAATAGGGGGTTTCCTGTAAAGGGTTGACTGTTCAAATCCATACGCTATTTCAATCAAGATTGGTTCATCCCATTCCCTGCAAAGTATCTCGAGACCTACAGGCACTCCTAATGGCGCAGTATCCTTTGGCTCAGTAAATCCAGCGGGAACTACGCAGGATGGGAAACCTGTAACGGCACCTAATACTCCGTTTCTTTCAATCTGTGGTTCACCGACCTTAACTACCAGCCTCTTCTGATGAGGATATACTATGGCATCCAGGTCATATTCCGCCATAATTCTCATTACAGTATTTCTTAGTTCTATCTTCTTCATGATCCTTTCTCTGTACTCATCGCTGTTTATGTCAAGGGTTTGAGCATATTTTATATTGTCCTCTATTCCTTTGTGATATTTACCGGATGTTATTACATCTTCCAAAGAATGAACTTTGGCTCTTGACCCTAGATTTCTCAGATATCCGTTGAGATGTTCCTTAAGATCGTATAAATGAACACTTACTTCTTTTACCAATTTATCGCTGTCTATATTCTCCTCAACAGGAATCATGACTGCCCCGGCAGCTTCCATGGCAGCAAGACTTTTCTGCATCACCCGGTTAACTTCTTCATGGACATCTTCTTTCCCGAAAAAGCTCTTTAATATACCAATTCTTTTTCCCTTTAGTCCGTCTTTTTTCAGGAATTTGGTATAGCTTTC
>DUSG01000229.1 GCA_012842725.1 Clostridiales bacterium | reverse complement strand
CTTTTAAACTCTTATATCCAAATAACTTTCACTTATTGTATAAGGATTATTGTATAAATCTAATTCCTCTTCTAATTCTTCCATATTAAAACCATATGGTGCAACTTTTTTACCTCTGCTCAGCAATGTTGTAAATTGACTTTCATACTGCCATTTACCTTCATTACCTACGAAAACACTCAATTCTTGTATATTTACTCCTTTTTCATGCAGCGTATCTTGAAGTTGATTAAAATTGGATTCTATAGCATCTTTTGCCTTATAGTTCTCTGTGATAAACTTAGCAGTAATTCCTCCGTTTTCCATAATCAGTCTTATGGTTAACTTACCTAGAGATTCAGGTTTCAGTCTAATCCTTATTTCCTTAACATCTCCGTTGTTTAAAACCCTTGTGTACTCAAGTATTTTGTTGAACACTTCTTCTTTATTTAGAATTTGATTTCTTGCGAAAATCTCATCTTTGTTTATTGGAATGTAATCACTTCTGTTATCAATTTCAGCTTCAGCTACTGAAAAATACTCGATAGCTTGTTCTTTGTCTATGTTGATTACATTTTCCGTATCTTTATCTTTTGTATAAGTATCGACTATAGCCCGATTATTTCCGACATTAAATACTTTAACTGTTTCTTCTATGTTAGTATCGCTGCTTGCATGCTTATTCTCAGATTTAATGCCGTCAAATTTATCCGTTGGTGCTTCATTACCATTATCTGATTTGAGTATTTTAGATAAATCTACTTCCTTAATTCCGTAAACTGATTCATTGTTATTTTTCATTGGTATCTCAACTTCTTTGTCTGAAAAATACAGTTTCTTATAACTTTCAATAAGCTCAATTAATTCTTGCATATTAGCATCATTAAAACCATCGTCTATAAACATTAACTTCAACATATATATTGCTTCAGAAGCATCATCTTTTAGTATTGGTTCCTTCACTTGTATCAAAGTTTGTATTCTGTTTTGTAGATCAGTATTTTCTATCTTATTTTGATTCAACTGATTTAATATTTCATCCAATGTGATATTATTACTGCTTGCATTAAATTCCTCATAATTTATCAAATCAGAAAGTATTTGTAAAATCATATCTGGTATATTTAATTCATTTATTTCAGCATTGTTCTCCATAACATCTTTTTCTTTTAATTCGACATCTGTTTTTTCCTTTTTGCTGCAATTATTTGTTTCATTGTTTATTGTTCCATTATACTTTTCCTTCTCAATGTTTATACCGTTTGTTGTATGTATATTTTTATTATCAGTTTTGCTTTCTTTATCTATATCAGAACTTTTCTTTATTACATGCTTTTCATCATTCTTACTGCAATACCTATCAAATATCTTTCTGAATTCATTTTTAGACTCATTGTTTTTTACATTTAAGTTTTGTTTATGGTTAACTGGTACTTTAGCAATCAAAGCAGCTACATCTATCATATTCACTACCTCACCTCCTTTCGAGATATTTAGAATATCTTTTATTAGTTTTTATATTAATTGATGCTCTTGGGTGCAGATATTTCTTCTAAGATTTGAGCTGCTTGTATTGGATCCATGAGCATCAAAATTGAACTACTTTTTTCTTTTTTCATATTTCTCAATATTTGTATTACTGTGTCTTTGCTTTCCATATTAGATAATATTTGTACCGCTTTTGATGATTCCATCTTTTCCAAATATTCTACTTGTTCCCTTACACTGCTCAACTTATTATTTAATCTCTCTAATGTTTCATTTAACTGATTTTCTTTTTCCTTTAATGATTCTTCCTTGTCTATTAATGCTTTTTCTTTTTCTTCCAATTCTTTTTCTTTTTCATCCAATTGTTTAGATTTAATTTCCAAATCCCTTTTTTGTAACTCAATCATCTCTAATTGTATTTCTTCAGGTGTTTTTTCGATTGCAAGCGGTTTAATAACGTTTCCCAATAAAGGCCAAGTTGCTAGATGATTAAGTAATGCGGGTTTTGCTCCTCCTATATTGAAAAACAATATTCCACCTATTGCGATTATTGCCAATAAAAACAATATAATCATGACAAGCAATAGATTTTGCAGCCATATTTTGCTTTTTTTTGTTTCTAGATTCTTTTTTTTGTCAACTTGCTGCATTTTTTTACCCCCATTACTTTTTGCTGTATTTAAAAGCAGTTAATTCATCTATCTGCTTTTCGAATTTTTGTTTTTCATTGTATAAAAATTGATCATATTGAATTTCATTTAATTTCTCTAATATTTTTTTGTTTTTCATCGCTTTTATAAGATCATTTCTGCTTCTTTTTAACTCTTCTTCTGCTTTTGCTACTTCAATATTTTTTTGTTTTATACCTTCTCTATAGAACTCTTGTTCTTCGTGTATATTTCTCAATTCTGCAATAGTTGTTCCGTTTATTGCTTGTTGTTGTAAAATTTCATTACTTTTATATAAACTACTATACAAACTTTCTAAGGCTTTTTTTTCATCAAAATATTTTTTCAAACTTTTGCTCAACACCAGTTTTTTTTGTTCTTCTATACTTTTTCTATAGTCAAGTACTTTTTGAAATTTGAATTTATATGTAGCCAATTATATCACCTATCCCAGAATTCTCTCCATCAAATCAATAGTATCTTGGAAACTAACATTTTCATCAGTTTCTTGCACTAAAAATTGATTGATTGAATCAATTTTTTCTATCGCATAGTCAATTTTTTCATTACTTCCTTTTTGATATGCCCCTATATTTATTAAGTCTTCCGAATCTTTATATATAGAAAGTATTTTCTTAATCTCATTAGCTAAAGCTTTATGTTTATCTGATATTATATTTGGCATCAATCTGCTTATGCTAGCCAGGACATCTATAGATGGATAATGGTTTCTATTGGCTAAATGTCTTGATAAAACAATATGTCCATCCAAAATGCCTCGAACCGCATCGGTAATAGGTTCGTTTAAATCATCACCATCAACCAGTACAGTATAAAAAGCTGTGATAGAGCCTTTTTCTGAAGTTCCGGCTCGTTCTAGAAGTTTAGGCAATATAGAAAATACGGAAGGTGTAAATCCTCTTGATACTGGTGGCTCACCTATTGATAAGCCTATTTCTCTCTGTGCCATTGCAAATCTAGTTAGAGAATCCATCATTAACAATACATCTTTGCCTTGATCTCTAAAATATTCTGCAATGGTTGTAGCAATATATGCTGACTTTAAACGTATCAAAGGAGGTTGATCAGAAGTTGCAACAACTACAACGGATCTTCTTAATCCTTCCTCTTGCAAGTCTTTTATTATAAACTCATTTACCTCTCTTCCTCTTTCACCTATCAAACAAATTACATTTATATCAGCAGTAGTATTTCTTGCCACCATTCCAAGCAAAGTACTTTTACCAACACCGCTACCTGCAAATATACCTATTCTTTGTCCTTTCCCAATGGTCAGAAGACCGTCAATTGCTTTTATACCTATCGATAAAGGAGTTTTAATAATTTTTCTGCTCAGAGGATCTGGTGGCTCATTATATATTGGATATAAAACATAATCCTCTATAGGTCCTTTTCCATCTATTGGTTTTCCTAAGCCATCCAGTATTCTTCCCAACAGCTTATCACTAACTGATAAATGCATGCTTTTACCGGTTGTAACAACCTGATTTCCCGGACCTATACCATCCAAAGGTCCTAATGGCATCAATCTAACAATATTATCTCTAAAGCCAACTACTTCAGCTAAAACCGATTTATTATCTTTTATATTTATAATGTTGCATAGTTCATTTAGGCTTACTGCAGGTCCTATAGACTCAATTGTAAGGCCAATGACTTGCGATACCCGACCACTATAACGTATAAAATCTTTTGTATCAACTATTTCTTTATATTTTGACAAATCTAATTTCATTGGCATTACCACTCATTTCTTAATACAAAATAAAAAGCTTTTTGCAACTGTTCCAATTGAAGTTCAATGCTTGAGTTTACCTCACCAGATGGTGTATCTATTACGCAATCACCTTTTTTCAAAAACTTATCCTCAACAATTTCTAATTCAGAAATTCCTTCTACCAATGACTCTATTACCCCTTTATTAGCTAAAACATTTGGATAATCATCACTGCTGATTCTTACTGTTACTCTATTTTTATATGTGCATTTTTCAAGAGCTAGTTTTATTTGAGATATAATAGTGTTTTTATTTTGCTGAATTTCATCACCTATAATCTTTCTTGAAATCTTCAAAACCAATTCAACTATGTCTTCTTCTGCTTCCTTATATATAATTTCTTTTCTTTTTTCCAGAGATTGTCTTATATCTATAGCTTCATCTATAACCTTTTTTGCTATTTTTCTGGCTTCATCATAACCTTTCTTAAAACCTTGCTCATATGCTTTTTCTAATTCTGCTTTTTTTAATTCTTCGATTTCTTTATACTTTTCTTCCATAATTCTTTTTGCTTCATTATTTGCTTCATCTATTATATTCGCATACATTTCATGGGCTTCTTGAATAACTCTTTCATATTGCTTCTTCAGAAATTCTTCATCAACTTTATCTGTTTCCTCTATTTGCTGTTCATCATAAGGTAAATTATCTGCTTTATTTATTTTGTTTATTATATATTTAGGCGTTCCGATAGTAACATTTTTCGACTTATATATTCTATACAATTATTTCATCGCCTCCGCCTCTTGCTATTATAATTTCACCGGCGTCTTCCAATTTTCTTATAATATTTACAATCTTTTGTTGAGCTTCTTCTACATCTCTCAACCTTACAGGTCCCATGAATTCCATATCTTCTTTTATCATTTCTGCTAAACGCTTAGACATATTGGAGAATACCGCATTTGCCACCTCTTCGCTGGCACTTTTTAATGCAAGAGCCCAATCTCCATTTTCCACTTCCCTGATAACTCTTTGGATCGAACGATTGTCCAAAGTGATGATATCTTCGAAAACAAACATCCTTTTTTTAATCTGTTCAGCCAATTCCACATCTTGAAGTTCCAATGTTTCCAGTATATTTTTTTCTGTACCTCTATCAACGGAATTCAAAATATCTACCACCGCCTGAATTCCACCTGCAGTAGTGTAATCCTGACTTATCATTGATGATAGTTTTCTTTCTAAAACTCTTTCTATTTCTTTTATAATCTCAGGTGAAGTTCTATCCATCATCGCTATTCTTCTGGTCACTTCTACTTGTTTATCTTGCGGTAGAGCTGATAGTATAGCAGACGCCTGCTGAGGTTTAATATAAGATAGAATTAAAGCAATAGTTTGAGGATGCTCACCTTGTATAAAATTCAGCAATTGAGAAGCATCAGCTTTTCTAACAAAATCAAAAGGTCTAACTTGTAAAGAAGCAGTAAGCTTATTTATAATATCTAATGCCTTCTGATTTCCTAATGCTCTCTCCAGAATTTCTTTAGCGTAAGATATACCGCCTTCTGATATATACTCCTGAGCTAAGCACATCTGATAAAATTCTTCCAAAACTTCTTCTTTTTCTTCAGGAGTTACAGTCCTCATATTTGCTATTTCAAGAGTTAATTGTTCGATATCTTCTTCCTTTAAATGCTTAAATACTTGCGCAGATTTTTCTGGGCCTATTGCTATAAGCAAAATTGCTGCTTTCTGTAAACCCGTAAATTGTCCTTTGCCCGTCTTGCCCATACTATCACTCCTATTCCTCAGTCAACCAAGTCTTTAAAAGTTGGGCTACTTGATCAGGTTTTTGAGATATGAATTTCTCAACCTTTTTCTTTATTTCGTTTTTATCTTCTATATCTATATCAGCAATTTCCGAAGCTTCTTCAATTTTACTCAATGCAACAGCCATATCTTCATCAATGGTTTCTTTT
>DUSG01000228.1 GCA_012842725.1 Clostridiales bacterium | reverse complement strand
CATATCATCATGATATGCTCCACTATTTTGATTGCATAACATTGACTTTATCCCATACTTTGCGCCAGACTTCTTCATGTACAAGCTCAATTTCTCTTTCTCCGTCGACTATAATATAATTAAACTTACTAGCTAGGTGATAATATGCATCCTTGACCTTGTTTAAATAATCTAGATTCTTCTCATAAACATCTCTTTTGTTCTCTTTCTTTCTATTGCTTGAAGTCTTTGTAGATATGTCTATCAACACAACAATATCCGGCTGTGGTAGTTTACTTTCTAATCCAATCATCCAATCCAAATCTAATCCATTAGCTAAACCATAAGCAAGACCTGAAGGAATATATCTGTCAATTATTAAGAAATCCACTTCATCTAATTTGCTTTTAATGTATTGTGCTTTTTCATACCTATTTGCGGTAAATAGAAGTTGCCTTGCTTCAGATGAGTAATGCCTTTTTCCTTCTAGGAACATTTGTATTTCTTTCCCCAGGGGAGTATTTACATCATGAAAATGCATATATTCAGCTTTATAACCTTGAGCTCTCAACTTATTTACAAATAATTTGGATTGGGTTCCCTTTCCTGACTGATCTATGCCTTCAAATACTATTAAAACTCCTTTTTTCAATTTTTACCTCCGCACATTATACTTCTAGTTTTTCAATTATCCTGAATATCAGTTTTTTTACTTTTTCATTGTTTTCTGCAAATACTCTTAGTACTTCTTCTTCAGTAACAGGCTTTATTTCATCATTTCCTTCCAAACCAGCATCATAATCTGTTATCAATGCAATGTTTACATATGGAATACCCAGTTCTTTGGCTAATATACATTCTGGATACTGAGTCATATTAATTACATCCCACCCCATCTTGCTAAACCATCTGCTTTCTGCTTTTGTAGAAAATCTGGGGCCCTGAATTACGACAACTGTTCCTTTCTTATGTACTCTTATGCCCATCTCTTCGCATGCCTCTATCGCTAAGGCCCTTAATTTAGGATCATAAGGCTCAGCTCCGCTTATATGTTTAGTTTCAGGACCATGGTAGTATGTATCGTCTCTTCCCCAGGTTCTATCAACAAAGTCGTCACATACAACGAAATCACCTGGCTTTATTTCTGCTTTCAAGCTTCCTGATGCTGTAGGTGCTATAATAGCTTTTACTCCCAACATTTTCATAGCATATAGATTTGCTTTATATGGAATCTTGTGGGGTGGAAATGAATGTTCCTTACCATGTCGAGGTAAAAAGGCCACCTTTTTATCGTACATCGTAGCTATAGATATTTTATCACTGGGCTTACCATAAGGTGTCTCTAGTTCAATTTCCTCAACTCCTGGAATAAGGGAGTATAAACCTGAACCGCCGAATACACCTATATCTGCTTTATAATTCATATTGAACCTCCTAACTAATTATTATTTTTATAAGTATTTTATTAATCCATTAATAGTAATACCCAAATAACAACATAAACCTAGTTTTCAAAAAACTTTGAACCTAAATATTTTTTGATAAGTTCTTTATCACTTTCTTTTGAAATTTCAATAGGTTCTCTATCAAGGTCTTCGAATATGACCTCAACAACTGCATCCCCTTCTAAAAACTGTTCTGCTACTGTTTCTTCATCTACCTCTCTTATTTTTTTAGCTTTTCTTGACTTTTTACCCTTTTCAAACTCCCTTGCAAAATATGCTCCTGAAATTCTTATAACTTTTATATACTTCATATTATCACTCCAAATATACTATTTAAAATTAATTATCTCGTTCTTTAGCAATACATCCAGATTTAATTTTTTGATTCCATCAACAAATTTAACTACTATGATATTATCTTCTTTATTATTATACACTTCTTTGATAATACCTTCACCAAAATATTTATGATAGATTTTATCTCCACATTTAAAACTGTCTCTGTAATCCTTTAGCCATTCATAAATTTCCTCTATATATCTACTTGGAGGAACCCTTTTAGAAAACCTGTATTTTGGAACAAAAATATACAAAACCTTTTTAGCTCTTGTCATTGCAACATAAAATAACTTACGCTCTTCTTCAAGAACATCTAATTCGGTCTCATCTTCCTTTATATAAGGTATAATTCCGTCTACTGCTCCAGAAATGAATACTTGTTCAAACTCCAATCCCTTTGCTTTATGCATTGTTATTAAAGATACAGCATCAATATTCTTATTATCTTTTAATCTGCTTTCAACATTATTTACTATTTTATCAACATGCACAATATAATCTTGAATAGCTGAAAATCCTTTGGCAGAACTGCTTATTTCCTCCAGTAGTTCTTTGAAAAATATATAATCTATAGATTTTGCATAAGCATAGTCTCTAACGTACTCTTCATATCCTACAAAATACCTTATATATTTTACAGCTTCGTCAGTTGCCATATCTTTTATCCTTAACAAGCTATTCATTAATTGGCTTATATCTTTTACCTGAAGATCATTGAGTGATTTTGTCAAAAGGATATTCTCCAGAATATCCCCAGGCTTGCTCATTGCTTCTTCAATAACAAATCTGCTTATATACCGATTTGGTTTATTTATTATCCTTAATATACTATTGTTTCTGTCAATGCCTGTAGCTGCTTTTAAATAGCTTAGAATATCCTTTATCACCCAGTGATTATAAATCGATTCTGTACCATCGTAAGAAATATAAGGAATATTAGCTATTGAAAAAGCATCGATAAATGCCCTCGATTG
>DUSG01000227.1 GCA_012842725.1 Clostridiales bacterium | reverse complement strand
GCTTCATTTATCTTATCTCCGGGTAAGGACCCCAATCTTCTGACTTCTTCCATAGGCAGGAATGTCAACAAAGCTAAACATTTCTCCACATCTGCATCATTGATATTTCTCCAATATTGATAAAAGTCATATGGACTTGTCTTGTTAGGATCCAGCCATACAGCACCTGCCTGTGTCTTTCCCATCTTCTGACCGTCGCTGGTAGTCAACAGTGTAAATGTCATGCCATAAGCTGCTTCGCCTTCCACCCTTCTTATCAAATCTACACCGGCTATTATGTTTGACCATTGGTCATCTCCGCCCATCTGAAGCCTGCATCCGTACCTTCTGAACAATTCCAGAAAATCATAAGCTTGCATCAGCATGTAGTTGAATTCTATAAAAGTAAGTCCTCTTTCTAACCTGTTCTTATAACATTCGGCAGTAAGCATTCTGTTTACTGAAAAATGAACCCCTATTTCTCTCAGGAATTTTACGTAATTTAACTCTAACAACCAATTAGCATTGTTGTCCATGATAGCTTTGCCATCGCTGAAATCAATGAGCTTTTCAAATTGTACTTTAAATTTTTCTGCATTGCTTTGAATTTCTTCCAGAGAAAGCATTTTTCTCATATCAGTCCTGCCGCTAGGATCTCCAACCATAGTAGTCCCGCCGCCTAATAGGGCTATAGGCCTGTGGCCTGCTTTTTGCATGTAACACATGACTATCATCTGTAATAGATGCCCTACATGAAGACTATCTGCAGTTGGATCAAATCCTATATAAAAGGTTACTGATTCTTTACCCAACAATTCTCTCAATTCTTCTTCGTGGGTAACTTGTTGGATAAAACCTCTTTCTTTCAAAACATCAAAAACATTAGTCTTTTCCATTTAAGCATCCTCCTATCCATAAAGTATATTATGAAATTTTATAAAAAAATAAGGCCATTCATCCCATTTAGGGACGAATGGCTCGCGGTACCACCCTAATTGACCAAAAGGTCCACTCATTCAGGATACAGATAATATCCCCTTCCTAAGATAACGGCGGAAGTCTCCGTCTCAGCCTACTGGAATTTCAGCCTGCAGCTCAAGGGTGTATTTCACAGACTACACCTTCCGGCTCGCACCGTCCGCCGGATCTCTTTGAGGCGTTCATTCTGCTACTTCTCCCTGTCATAGCCTTTATTAGTTGATTTATTAGATTATATTATATATTTGAAATTTTTTTGTGTCAATAGTGAGCACGTACATTCATTTTTTTCTGGGAACAAAATGTCCTCCAGCAGAAGACCGAACATCTGTAATTGTTATAAAAGCGTGAGGATTTAATTTATAAACCAAACTGTTTAATTTCTGAATCTGTTTCCTTTCTAGCGCTACATTTAACATATAGCTTTCTCCTTCTAAGCCCATACCTTCAAATATTGTTACTCCAAATCCTTCATCTCGTAGTACTTTCACAATTTCTTCATAACTGTCTTTGATTATTATCACCGCTGAAACTCTGCCTAATGAAAGTCTTTCTTCAATTTTGCCTCCGACTAAATTGCCACAGGCATAACCTAGACAATACGCAAATATCAGTATAGGTTTATTTAAGTTTCCGACAACATTACCTAAAACTATAAGATATATGAGCACTTCAAAAAAACCTAAAAATGCAGCTATCCTTTTGTTCCCCTTTACCAGCAGAATTGTCCTTAATGTTCCTATTGAAACATCAGTTATTCTGGCTAAAAAAATTAAAAAAGCTTGTACAATTATTGACATCTTTTATTCCTGCTTTCACTAAATTTATTATTCTGTATTTTTCGTCAAAATAAACAAATAATCCTATTTTATATTATACAAAATTTGTTTTCAAGGGAACAAGAATTTTAATCCATCATAGCCTATATTTAAGGCATGTCTTATTTTTATATTTTTTATTTATAGATACAAAATAAATATGAAAACTGCAAATCACATTTGCATGTTTTCTATGCCAAATAAAAAGGAGGCTATTTATGAGTAAATATAAAAGATACTTTGCGTTTGCATTGTGTCTGATTATATTATCTTTAGTTCTCTCAGCATGCACAACTGATCAATATGCCAGAAGAATTGCTACTCCCAATAGTAATAGAAGCTTAGCAGGTCAAGAGAGAGGTAACAATGATTTAGACAATACAGGTTTACGAAATAATACTGCTACCAGAAATAATTGGCGTAACGCTTACTGGGGTAATATAGATTATGACAGCAGGGTAACATCAATAACCGAGAAAGCTGATATATCATATGGAAGAATTAAAATAGCAAACCTGGATATAAGGTCTGGCCCCGGTACAAATTATAATAAAATCGGCACTGTAACATCAAATCAGAAATTAAATGTCTATGGTAAAGTTGGTAACTGGTATATTGTCCAAGTTCCTGGAAAGAGTGATATTGGTTGCGTAGAAAGCAAATATGTAGAACCATATCCTTCAGGGACAACAGGAAAGAAACAAATACCCAATGTCAAACCTCCTGTAACCAACACCAATAACAATGTAGGAGTTGGAGATCTAGGAAATATAGGAATGGGTAACACTGTAACTCCAGGTGGAGGTACAACTACACCAGGAGCTGGTACCACTACACCTGGAACAACTACTCCTGGAGCCGGCGGTGGAACAACTACACCTGGTGGTGGAACAACACCAACTGAGGATTCTGCCGGAACAGGCATTATGACTGCTGAAGAAAGAAAAATACTGGAGCTCTGTAATGCAGAAAGAGCAAAAGTAGGAGCACCTCCATTAAAGGCCAATAATGATTTGACTAAATTAGCCCGTATGAAGTCAAAAGATATGGTAGATAAGGGTTATTTCTCTCACCAGTCTCCAACTTACGGGTCACCGTTTGATATGATGAAAAACTATGGTATTTCTTATATGTATGCCGGTGAAAATCTAGCACAGAATACAACAGCAGAAAGAGCTTTCCAGGCATGGATGAAATCTGAAGGTCACAGGAAGAATATATTGAATCCTAATTTCACTGAATTGGGAGTAGGAATTGCATCTATGGATGGCAGCAACATGTATACTCAGTTGTTTATAGGAAAATAACCATAAAAAATTTACCGCAGGAAAAATCCTGCGGTTACTTTACATAGATACTGTATTATTTATAGTAACATTATTGCCCAATTCTTTTTCTGATCCCGCTACCACTACAGCACATGCAGCATCACCTGTGATGTTGACACAAGTCCTGGCCATGTCAAGAATTCTGTCTATGCCCGCAATAAGGGCCAATCCTTCAAGAGGAAGACCAACAGACTGAAGCACCATTGTCAACATCACGAATCCGGCACTAGGAACTCCTGCTGTTCCTATAGAAGCCAAAGTAGCTGTAAGAACTATTGTAATCTGCTGAGCAATGGTTAAATCAAGACCGTAAACCTGAGCTATGAAAAATGCACAGATACCTTGATATAATGCAGTACCGTCCATGTTAATAGTAGCACCTAACGGAAGAACAAAACTGCTTATATGATTTGGAACACCCATGGATTCTGCACATTTCATAGTTATAGGAAGTGTAGCACTGCTGCTGGCAGTTGTAAATGCAAAGATCTGTGCAGGTGATATCAGCTTAAAGAATTTAACAGGACTGAAATTTGCAAATATTTTCAGTGTTCCTGAGTATACTATAAGCATATGGAGCAAACATCCAAGATATACAACAACTATTACTTTCAATAGTGGCAATAAAACACTGGGTCCATTTTCGGCTACAACAGGAGTGATAAGGGCAAATACACCATAAGGTGCAAACTTCATAACTCCGGCAGTCATTTTATACATAACTTCCGCCAGGGAGTTGATACCTTTTGCCAAAGGCTTTCCTTTCTCTCCAGTAGCCATAATGCTGCCCCCTAATATTAGAGCAAACACGATTATCTGCAGCATATTTCCGTCAACAAGTGCTTTAAATGGGTTAGTAGGAATGATGCCCAACAAAGTATCGGTGAGTTTTGGTATTTCCCTCGTTTCTACCGTTGCATCTACAGGTATAGTATAACCGCCGCCTACATTTAAAACATTAGCAAGTATGAGTCCTAAGATTACTGCAAACGCAGTTGTCAAAAGATAGTAAACCAAAGTTTTTCCACCAATTCGGCCTATCTTCTTTATATCCCCTAAGCCTGTTGTTCCTACAACCAACGAGGCAAACACTAACGGTACAACAATTAGCTTAATAAGATTTAAGAATAGTGTTCCGAAAGGTTTGATATACACGTTAGCTATTGCAGGAGAACCTTGTAAGAAGATACCAACAATGATACCGCATATTAAAGCAATGAGTATCTTGGTAGGAAG
>DUSG01000226.1 GCA_012842725.1 Clostridiales bacterium | reverse complement strand
TCTTTCGTTAACATCTGAAACACCACCATATCAATACTTTACTTTATATATTCGACATAAAAGAAGAGAATCCTTTTTGGTTTAAAGGATTCTCTCAAAAAATATATACTTTGTCTTCAGTCTGAATAGCTGATTTACATCAGCTATTCAGTTTGAAGACAAATTATACTGTATTAGAATGGCATGTATATCTTTGCACTGGTTATGATTTTGACAGGGCTACTGCTCGCCTTTGGAAAAGTCTTAACGGTGCCAAACGGTCATCCTTGACCTTTGCTTCGCACCGATGGCACCTAAGCTGGCCTCCATGCCAGCTTTACAGACTTTTCATCAAAGCCTGCGCAGAGACCTGTTACCAAAATGCATAAATGTGCACCGATATACATTGCCATTCTGCTTTATAACCTTTTGTTTACACTCTGAATAACTGATTTACATCAGCTATTTTTTTACGCTTTCAGCCACTTTATTGTATATTTCCATGTGCTTTGAAGCTAGATTTTTTAAAGAATAATTATTGCTGGCTTTGATATACAGAGCTTCACCGAAAGCTTTGCACAAGACTTCATCTTTTATCAGCACACTCAACTTCCTGCCCAGTTCGTTAGCATCACCGGCTTTAAACAGATAACCGTTTACTCCGTCATCGATAAGCATGGGAATACCTCCTACGGCTGACGCTACGGTTGGTTTTTTCAGCCTGGCGCCCTCCAAAAGCACGTAAGGAAAACTCTCGCTGTAGGAGGTCAGCACATTTATGTCTATTGCATTCAGAAAATCATAAGACCTATCGACAAAACCAATAAAGTGTATATTATTTTCTAAACCCAGTTTTCTAATTTTATCATTCAGTTCCGGCAACTCCGATGCTTCTCCTGTTATCAAAACATGTACCTCATTGTTTTGGTCCAGTATCTTTGATACGGCATCCACAAGCACCTCATGACCTTTTACCGGATGAAGTCTGGCAAGGATTCCGATAACTTTTTTGTCCTTGAGATGTGACAAACCCCGCTCAGCCAGAAAACTTTCTCTGCTTTTATACTCTATCTTTTCATCAAAATCTATACCGTTATATACTGTGAAAATTCTCTCTTCAGGAAATCCTCTCCCGATGAGCATATTTTTGAAGCTTTGTGATACAGCTATGAAATAATCGAATTTCTTCAATGCAAAAATATTTAAATTGGTATATATTATGTGTTTGTAAAGATTTCCTTTAAAATCCAGCATAAAATCGCTATGAATGGTCGTGACACATGGTATGGGAATCCTCTTCTTTACAAATCTTGTGATAAAATTAGCTCTGGCTCCATGAGAATGTATTAGCGTAAAACCTTCGTCCTTTATAATATCAACCAAAGTGCCGACAACCTTTAAATCATACCTTCGGTTTTGAGGAAGAACCATTATATCTATGCCCATCTCTCTTGCTTCCTGTGCAAAGAGCCCTTCCATGAAGCATATTATCTTCACAGGCATACTTTTTTGAAGCTCCTTCACCAATGTGAGCACATGAGTCTTGGCTCCTCCTACATCGCCTCCGCTAATTAAGTGCAATACCTTTTCCACTACTATCCTTCCTCCCAACCGAAGCAACTCCTATGTTCTGAAATACGGCAACTTCTTTTTTTATCGTCAATCCCCTGAAATATGCCAGTATCATAAAATATATGCTATACATCTGCCTGAAGCAGGAATAGACCTGATTATTCTTATTATATTTTTCATAAGCCATTTCGTAACTATCCAGATCCACTTTTGTAAACAATTCTGCCCCTTCATCGGTTCCTGCAATTATCCTATTTAGTTTGTTCATTTCAAATATGGATTCAAAACTCATGATTTGGGAACCATAAAACTTCAAAGCCTCTTTTTTTGACTCAAAATACCCGCTGCAGTCAACATAATGGCTAATTCCGTACACGCTTATGGGTGAATTTATCTCATAACAGTATAACTCAAACTGCTTATGATTCTTCAGCATTTTTGCTGCTGCAATAAAAATACCGCTTGTTGCCGTGTGATCCTTGTGTCCGTCAAGAAAGTACGGTATCAATATTACGTCTGGTTTGTAACTTTCTATCACTTCCGCTATCTTTTTGGCCGTCTCCATATCATTATAATCAACATTGCAATCAGGACAATCCATGAATACAGGCTCATCCATGCCCATAGATTTCGCCAGTTCTTTTGCCTCAACTTTTCTCAGCTCTGCCAAAGCTTCAGGGCTTAACACATAACTCAGACTCTGAGAACCGTCAGAAATATATATGCATTTAACAGTGCAGTTCTGTTCCAAGGCTTTTTTGATTAAACATCCGCATCCCAGTATTTCATCATCCTGATGGGGAGAAATTACCAACAGCCTTTTATTCTTAAGATTCATCTCTTGAATGCCTTCAGCTTTCTTTTTTACCAAGTTAAGATAAATTCCCAATACAATTCTGTTGACAATCTTTATGGGTCCAGCGGTTATTTTTTTTATTAGCGCTTTCATTTATTCATGCCCCCGGTTTTTATATATAATCCGAATCTCCTATGGTAATATACCAATTCTTATGGTCATATAAGGCTTCCCCTGCTGCCTTTGCCTTTTCCCCCAAAGGCAATACAGTCAATACAGCTGGTGCCCTCATTTGTATAAAGCCGGCTCTCTCCAATTCTTTCGCATAAAACCATTCCTTAATCATCCAGCAGGAAACGGCACATGCTCCGGCATGCTTCATTTGCCTTTCGGCCTCATTTATCAGGTACAGAACGGCATCTTTATGCTCTCTAACGCATATCAAATCAGCTATGTGACCTAGAATCAATCCTGGTTTGTCCTTTTTCTGCTCCAAGGCAGTTACCATATAACCTACCAGCTCATCATCCTTATAAGCTGCGTATGTTTTATAACCATTATTTCTAAATCCATATCTCCAGTTGAGATATTTTGAACTTCGCTCCACTGCTATGGGATAATCATCCTTTACCCTTTCCCACAGACTATCAAACATGTCGTCAAAATGATCTATTTCTACAATGTTGTAATTATATTTAACACGAGGTTTTATACCATTAATGCTTACCCATAGGTCAAGCATAAGTCCTCCCAACCCTCTTACAATACTGTTGGAAGTAAACATTCTCAATGTTTCTTTGCCTTTTAATATCTTAATATACTGAGGCACATTACATACTTTTCTTATGTTGATTCTTCTCAATGAAGCCTGGTAAGCAGCTTCATTGGGAAAGTTGAATCTTAGCTGAAAACCTTCCTCTTTCAAAACTTCCAATGTATCTAAAACCATGCTTTCAAAAATTCCTTTTCTCCTGTGCTCCTTATGAACCATCGCATCTATGGATTGCCCCGCATAAATCACGTCGTCCATAAAATTCATTCTCATCTTCCAGTGGGCATTAAAACCTACTGCCTTTTCATTTTGAACGGCTATCTTCATGACAGACGAACCTATGGGATTCCGGTAATTCTTCCATAGGAAATAATCCTTATCCAGTTCTTTGCCGAATACATCTTTAAACAACTGACATACTTCTTGCCATTTGGTATCATCATAATCCATTATAGTATAATCCGAGCTCAATATATCCCACCCCTGTAGACAAGTACTATATTTTATTATTATAACACAATGTATTGATTAATGGATATAAAAAGGCAATAAAAAAAGCGGCCATAGGCCGCATTTGGATACGACCTTAGATACTACCTATAATCATCTATAGTGTAATGGATTCCATCAACACCTGTGTAATCTTCTGGTACCATTGGGCCTCCACAGTTT
>DUSG01000026.1 GCA_012842725.1 Clostridiales bacterium | reverse complement strand
ATAAAAAACTGGATGACTAAAGTATTGCTTAAATGGCAAGCATGACATAAGTAAAGAGGTTTTCGTCAAAACGAAAACCTCTTTTTTATTTTAACATTCTTCTTCAGGAACTATTTTGGCTAAAGCTACCACATTGTCATTTTCTGATACCTTCATTAAAGTCACGCCCTGAGTGCTTCTACCCATCTTAGATATGTCTTTGACGTGCATCCTTATGATAACTCCTTCGGCACTGATGAGCATAACCTCACAATCTTCTTTTACAACTTTTGCTCCAACCAGGTAGCCTGTCTTCTTAGTTATCTTTGAAGTTATTACCCCTTTGCCGCCTCTGCGCTGCACCCTATATTCGTCTAATGATGTTCTCTTTCCAAAGCCCCTTTCACTTATTACAAGGAGGTCAGCATCTTCTTCAACTATATCCATTGCTATAACACTGTCGCCTTCATCTAAAGTAACACCTTTTACGCCTGTCGCCGTGCGTCCCATGCTCCTTACATCTTTTTCAGGGAATCTTATGGCCAGGCCATGCCTTGTGACGGCAATCAATTCTGAGGTACCCCTTGTCAGCTTGACGGAAATGAGTTCGTCTCCTTCTTTCAAAGTTATTGCATTAAGTCCTTTGGTTCTTTGAGATACATATTCTTTCAAATCTGTCTTCTTGATAATACCGTTTTTAGTCATAAAGATTAGATAGCCTTCTTCTTCAAAATCTTTTATTGTAATGACCGCGTTTACCAATTCTCCTTTGTCAAGGTGAAGAAGATTTACCAGTGCAGTGCCTTTCGCCTGTCTTCCTGCTTCAGGAATTTCATAAGCTTTTAATCTGTACATCCTGCCTTTGTTAGTAAAGAACAGCAGATAGTTGTGGGTGGAAGTTATGAATAAATGTTCAACAAAGTCATCTTCCCTCGTTTGAAGAGCCGTAATTCCCTTTCCGCCTCTTCTTTGGCTCTTGTAAGTATCAGCAGGAAGCCTTTTTATATAACCAAAATGAGTCAGAGTTACTGCTATTTCTTCCTCTTCTATCAAATCTTCCACTTCAAAATCTTTAACAGATTGAGTTATCTTGCTTCTTCTTTTATCGCCATAAGTTTTCTTTATCTCCAGCAGTTCATTTTTAATTATATTGTTAATCATCAGCTCACTGGCCAGTATGGATCTATAATATTCAATATCTTTTATCAGACCCAAATACTCTTCCTCTATTTTGCTTCTTTCCAAACCTGTCAAAGTTTTAAGTCTCATTTCAGCTATGGCTGTAGCCTGAGCATCAGTCAGCCCGAATCTCTTCATCATTTTCTCTTTAGCTTCATTGACTGTTTTTGAACCTCTTAAAATGCTTATGATTTCATCTATATGATCTAAAGCAATTCTCAATCCTTCCAATATATGAGCTCTTTCTTCAGCTTTGTTCAGGTCATATTTTGTTCTTCTGACTATTATCTCTTTCTGATGGTCTATATAGTGCTTTAACATTTCCTTAAGGTTCATTATCTTCGGTTGTCCCTGATGAAGAGCCAGCATTATTATGCTGAAAGAGCTTTGCAACTGTGTATGTTTATATAGCTGATTCAATATGATGTTGGCATTGGCATCTCTCTTTATTTCTATTACAATTCTCATTCCTTCTCTGTCAGATTCATCTCTTAAATCGGAAATGCCGTCTATTTTCTTTTCTTTTACCAAATCAGCTATTTTTTCAATCAAAGCCGCTTTATTCACCTGGTATGGTATTTCTGTTATTACAATTCTTTGCCTGTTTCCGGACATATTTTCGATTTCAGCCTTAGCTCTGATTACCACATTGCCTCTTCCCGTAGCATAAGCCTTTTTAATGCCTTCTCTGCCCATAATCAAAGCCCCTGTTGGAAAATCCGGAGCTTTTATATACTTCATCAATTCATCCAATTCTATTTCAGGATTATCAATGGTAGCAATAACTCCGTCTATAACTTCGCCTAAATTGTGAGGAGGAATGGATGTAGCCATACCAACTGCAATACCGCTGCTTCCGTTAACTAGAAGATTTGGAAATCTGGAAGGCAAAACTACCGGTTCCTTCAGACTTTCATCATAGTTAGGCATAAAATCTACAGT
>DUSG01000225.1 GCA_012842725.1 Clostridiales bacterium | reverse complement strand
TTTCGCCGTTTTTTCTTCTGGCTACAACCGTCATCCTCTTTCTATTAGAATCAAATGGTATTTCGTGAATTCTTCTATATTCCTTATTGAGTTCGGGTTTTTTGATACCTGTACCCCATGCGGCTTTTAGTATGGCTATTTCAGTAGGATCCCCTGATTCTTCAGGTTTTGACATAAATTTTTCTTCATAAAATGCATCACTGCATACGGATGATGAAGTAAACAACAGCCTTATAATTTCATTTGAAGGGAATTTATTTTCGTGAACTTCTACATATTTTCCATCTATATAAATTTTCTTGACTGTCATCTTATTTTGAGTCAGGGTTCCTGTTTTGTCTGAACATATTACAGTAGTACTTCCCAAAGTTTCTACAGCAGGCAATTTTCTTATTAGAGCATTTCTCTTATACATTCTTTGAACTCCTATAGCCAGTGCCACTGTAACAATTGCCGGAAGCCCTTCAGGTATGGCTGCCACTGCCAGGCTTATGCCTGTTAAAAACATATTATAGGGATCTTCTCCTCTTATTATTCCGGTGATTGAAACCACTGCACATATTATCAGACATATAGCCACAATATATTTTCCCAACTGGGATAATCTTTTTTGAAGAGGTGTGAACTCATCGGGTATATCCTGAAGCATATTGGCTATCTTACCCATTTCCGTATTCATACCTGTTGAATATGTAATAACCTTTGCCTTGCCTGATGTAGCCATGGTACCCATGTAGACCCAGTCATTGTTTTTCTGTGATTTTTCAACGGGTATGGATTCTCCCGTGAGTAATGATTCGTCGACCATAAGTCCTATGCTTTCAAGGACTATTCCGTCAGCAGGTATTCTATCTCCGGCTTCAATTACCAATAAATCACCGGGCACTACATATTTGGCATTTATGGTGGTGACTTTGCCTTCCCTTACAACTTTAGCCGTAGGAGCAGACAGTTCCATAAGAGCTTCTATGGACCTTTCTGCCTTATATTCTTGAATGAATCCTAGTACGGAATTCAAAACTATTATCACCAAAATGGTTATAGAATCCGCTTTTTCACCGAAAAACCAGGATATAAGGCAGGCTCCTATCAGTACCATTGTCATAAGGTTTTTGAATTGCTCCGCAAAAATCATCACTGGGCTTTTTTTGCTTTTTTTCGCCAGTTCGTTATATCCATATTTTCTCAGTTTTTCTAAAGCTTCTTTCTCTGAAAGGCCTCTGCTCAAAATTCCTTTGCCGGTGTTTATATTCAGGTTTTGCATATCAGTTCCCTCTTTTCACTGTGCTTTTCCTTTTAATTAATATTCTTAAGATAAGGCTAATATGTTAACAAATAAAAAACCGCAGCATGGCAATAATAAAACAAGGCAATTTTATGTGATTGTGTTTAGGAGGGATAGTATTGAAAATAAAGGGCAGAAAAAAAGTAACCTTTATAATAATTGCCGGATTTTGTTTGGTTCTTCTGGGAACATTATATTGGACAGATATAGATTATTTAGATAATTTGCTTACAATCATCAAAAAATCACAAATAAATAATGAAAATATAAGTGAGGAGAAGTCAGGAGAATCAGATGATAAAATCATTGAATCAAGGATGTCTGAAGAAGCTGTGAAGAAAATAATCGAAAACATAGCCGAAAGTTTTGTTATGAATTGCTTTGCCAGAAATGAATCGAACATTAATGCTCTTCTTTCAAAGGATACTTCATATATAAGGTCTCCCGATGGTTCATCTTTCATAAGATATACAGGGGACGGCATGTTGGTGGAAGGTTATATGGATACAGATAAAAACCTGGAAGAGTATAGGCAGCGATGGTGTTATGTTGAAAATGATAAAGCTTTGGCAGGCGTAGAGTTAAAGCTAAAAGGCAATAAAACTCCGATAATATGGTATTTGCATTTTAAAAAAGAAGACAATCAGTGGAAATTGTTCATGTTAGAAAACGATTATACTCCTGCAGAACCTACATTTTAATACATGGATGTGGGCGGTTATTTCAGCCTAGGCTCTTGATTCTATCTTATTGCTTAAGAGTCCTATGGCTTTTTATGTGCCTGGAATTGTAATTCGCTATGGTTTTCAAGAAAGGCTTCCTTTTTACAAAAAATGCTTCTAAATGGAAGCCTTTCTTATAACCCATAGGAAAGTATAATTTTTCCTTAATATAAACTTTCCGTAATGGGTTTCAAGGAAGGCTTCCTTAGTTGTTAAAATTTTTCCATTGGAAGCCTTCCTTATATGATATCGTGCTAAAGTATTATACAATATTATTAAATATCCATTTTGTAACTTTTTTATCAGAGTTTCGTCTAAACAAAAGTACTGCGGATTTTCATTTTGGAGGTATGATGATGAATAAATGGCTAACTGTTCTCCTGACTGG
>DUSG01000224.1 GCA_012842725.1 Clostridiales bacterium | reverse complement strand
CTTTGGCCTTTTTTTCGTTAACTTCTATCTTTGTACTCATCATTCATTACCTCCCATCTTGGTCAAGGCATACAGAATAACTCCGTTACTTACAATTATTCTTATTACTTCAGACAAGTTACCTTCAGGCATCATCTTGTTTATTACAGGCAATGAGATTGTCAAAAGTGATTGGAATAAAATAAGTCCCGAAATAACATTGCTTACTGATGCTTTCTTTGCCGTTGCGCCACCGATCAGTATAGCCGATATTGCCATGAAAGGCATCATCAAAGGACCTTGATACAATTGGAAAAATCCATAGCTTTGAGCATACACTATGATACCTATGGCACCTAGAATCATGGAAATAACTACTCCAATTATTCTTTGCTTATTGACATTAATTCCTGATGCCTCAGCAAACTTCTGATTGTCACCGGCTGCCATCATAGCAGCACCTGTCTTAGACCTTAAGAATAGCCACATTAAAAAGCAACAGATTCCAAAGAAAAGCAAAGTTCCTATCGGAAGTTTTCTTCCAAACAGTTCAAAATTTATAAGATGATCCAAAACTTTATCGTATTTGTCAAGAAGGGTTATAGTTACCCTGAGACCTCTACCTCCTATTGCCCAAACCATGTCAGGGTTCTTGAAAGGAAGAACCAGCCAACCTATACTCATAAGGGAAACCATGGAGAATCCCATATATGTTCCTACCGTCATCTCGTCTCCTTTTACCCTGTTCAGCAGAAGTCCGTAAAAATATCCTGAAATCGCTGCAAAAGGAATGCTTATCAATACGGCTGCAAAAAATGCCGTCAATCCTACAAGCCTTAACTCTATAGCTATACATCCTGCAAGTATACCGCACAATATACCTATTGATAATGCAAAGTTCAGACCTGTACCGGATATTATTCCGGGAACCATTGCAAGAACCAATATGCTGTTCATACCTATTCTTATAAGTGAGTCAACTAAAAGATCAGGAATGCTTTGTTTCTGTATGATTGCTATAATTATCAGCAATATAAGAAAAATTGTTATATATACCTTAGGATAGCCATAACGTTCGATACACTTTTGCCATAGGTTCTTCATCTACATAACCTCCTTCGAACGCAGATCATGCTTTCCTGCCATCATTAGACCGAAATCAACATCTGAATCCTGTGGACTTAATATTCCTTGGATTCTTCCATCATAAACTATTGCGATTCTATCACATACAGACCTTAATTCACCAAGCTCGCTGGAAGTCATAACAATTGTCATACCTAATTCCTGATTCAACTTCACCAGCAAATCAAGAACCAGTTTTTTAGCTCCTATATCAATACCTCTGGTAGGCTCTGATACGAAAAGCAATTCAGGTTCCAAAGTAAGAGCCCTGGCTATACATACTTTCTGCTGATTTCCTCCGCTGAGCCTTCTTGTATATTGTGTAGGACCGGTACATCTGATATCAAGTTCTTTAATCATTTTTTCAGCCCATTCTCTTATAGCTTTGTGATCTTGCATCTGTATGAATTTCAAACCTAATAAAGGTTTCAAAAATCTGTTCTGTATCTGCATGCTGGTCATAACAATATTCATTTCTATAGAATTATCAAGAAGCAAGCCTACGCCCCTTCTATCTTCCGAAACAAAAGCTATCTTATTTGATATAGCTTCCCTTGGATCATTCAGTTTTAGTTTTTTCCCTTTCATTACTACCTCTCCGGTAGCCCTATATAATCCCATGATGCCATTGGCAATTCCTATTTTGCCTTGTCCTGCCAAACCGCCTATACCTAATATTTCTCCTTTTTTTATGTCAAGATCAACATTCTTCACCACTTCGCCAGGCATATCTACACATAAATTTCTTATGGACATTATAATTTCTTCTTTTTCTTCATTTCTCTTTTCTTTTCTTTCTATTCTTTCTACCTTTCTCCCTACCATCATTTGTGCAATCTTTTCAACTGTTGCATCTTCTCTTTTTATTTGACCTACTTGCTCACCGTCTCTTAGAACAGTTATGTTATCTGCTACGCTTAGTACTTCATCCAATCTGTGGGTTATGAATAATATGGCAATACCTTTCTCAGCCAGTTTTTTCATGGCTTCCAGCAGTTTTTCAGCTTCACTTTCTGCTAAAACAGCTGTAGGTTCATCAAATACCAATAGCTTCATATTTTCCTTGTCTATTTCCCTTGCTATCTCAACAAACTGCATATATCCAACCGGAAGACCGGCTATTGGCAACCAATCATCCACATTCATACCCAGCTGCTTCAAAGCATTCTGAGCATCCCTTCTCATAGCAGGAATGTCCAGTGATTTTAATGCGGGACCTAAAATCTTGCTTACAGGATTATGTTTAGTTATTTCCCTGTTTAGCTTAATGTTTTCTGTTATTGTAAAACCAGGAAGCAGCATGAATTCCTGATGCACCATACCAATACCTAAATCCATAGCATCCTTTGGTGTCTTTATCTCTACAGGTTTACCTTCAAAAATTATTTCTCCACTATAGCCACCTGTGTTATGAATTACCGGCATTCCAAAGATAATATTCATCAACGTGGATTTTCCTGCCCCGTTTTCACCGACCAAGGCATGGATCTCTCCAGCCTTTACTGTTAAATTAACGCCTTTTAGAACTTTATTTCCAAAGTACTCTTTTTCAATATTTTTGAGTTCTATTACATTATTCGCTTCCATAGGAGTCCTCCTTTTAGTAAGTAACTTCAATCATTAAGTTAAGGTTGCCGGCAAACCGGCAACCTTACTGAGATGCATGATTTACTTCAGCTTTTCTTAGAATGTTATATAATCGGAAAGTACCAAAATGAAGTTATCTTTGTTATCATATGTGGAGAACTGTAAATCATATCCACCGGATGCTTCCTGATAGCATTGTTTCAAGTAATCCATATCTATCTTGCCGCTTGTTTTACCTTCTAAGTATCCTTTTGCATATTCAACAGCTGCAGCGGTAGACATCATGCTAAATGGTACCGGCCAAGTTGAGAATCTTCCTGTGCCGCCTTTTTCAGCAATCTTAGCTTTTATCTGTCCAACTAGGTAGTCAATATCTCCTTCATGACCCTGAACATCTATACCCAATGCACCAGGATATCCGTGATATGGGCTCGGGCAGCACTGTTGAGCATTGATGGCTCCTGTTTCAAGGCAAGCTTTGATAAGAGGTTCTTGCATTGCGCAGTTTGTGCTGAAGAAGTTAGTATCTTTTCCATATTCTTTAACTTTCCTAGGTACATCTTCAAGTATGAATTGCTGTGCTCCCGGTATACCTGCATCACCTGTTGGGTCTGGAGCTGTTGCATCTACAAATGTCATACCAAGTTTTTCACATTCTTCTCTGAATATGTCTCTTCTTTGTGCCAATAATGGATAAGACATATGTCTTGGGAATGAATAGTGAACAAATACTTTAGCCCCCATCTTGTGAGCTTGTGCAGGAATTGCATAACCCATTGCCAATTCGTCGGGTTGCAATACTAAATCTGCTTTGTCAGCTATAACGTCAGTTTCTCCAGGAGTTATTGCTACTAAGAATACATCAGGTCTTGTCTCTCTAACCTTTTCAAAAGCAGCTGCTGCACCGGGAACTGCCTGATTCATGATTAGAGCTTTAACTTCAGGATCTGATACAAGTGCAAGAGCATTTGCAATCAAAGTTTCCTGTTCTTTCATAAAGTTGTCAGGCATTGTCTGAGTTACTATCATTTGTGGCCCATACTTCTTTAATGCCAATTCGCCTGATCTGAATTCCTCTTCATTCTGTGATACCGTGTTAGTGTAAATTGCTATCTTGAATTTTCCTCCCCCAGCTGCAGGTTCAGCTGATGTAGCTTCCTCTTGAGGTTGTTCAGCTGGTGCTGGTTGTGAGCATGCTGTTAAGCTGAAAAGCATCAAACCAGCTAAAATTAGTGCCAATATTCTTTTCAAATACATCCCCTCCATTATTTTTATAATTATATTTAGAAAGAAAAGGTTTCCCTTTTCTTTTCTAATCCTGTTATTATGTATTGTTTAATTGTTGCATTGTTCTGAATATTACATATATAAATATAAATACACTCTATATTCGACTGATATTAAAATTTTCCTTCTTTAATTTTATTTAAATTTTATTTAGCGTCAAAAATTTTTATGTCATTATATTCGTCAATATCTTCTTAATATTACAACTTTATAAAATACATTCTACATTTATAAAATATTTCCTTCTATTTTTTAAAGATATTTAAAATTTTTTGAAAAATTTTAATATAGGTATAATTATTTTTAATTAGGTATAATTTTTCATAAAAATACGGCTTCACCAACGGTGAAACCGTATTTCTACTTAGAAACCTTGATGTTCCGTCCTTGCAATTATCTCGTTCTGCAGCGCTTCTCCCAAATCATTGAAATAATCGCTGTAGCCTGCAACACGTACGATGAGGTCTCTGTAGTTTTCCGGATGTTTCTGCGCATCCCTCAATGTTTTTGCATTTACTACATTAAACTGTATATGATGTCCACCCAGTTTGAAATAAGTTCTGATTAGCTGCACCCATTTGTCCATGGCTTCTTCGCTGTTGACTACGCTGGGTGAAAACTTCTGGTTGAGAAGTGTTCCTCCGGTCTTTACGTGATCCATCTTTGAAGCGGATTTGATAACACCGGTAGGACCTTTTCTGTCTGTTCCCTGTACCGGCGAGATACCTTCCGATTGAGGCATGCCTGCCTTTCTTCCATCAGGTGTAGCCCCTGTAACTTCTCCGAAATATACATGACAGGTGGTAGGAAGCATATCTATTCTATAGGTACCTCCGCATACGGTAGGTCTTCCGTTTACTTCGTTATAGAAGGCATCAAAAGCTTTTTTCATTATGTCGTCTGCATAGTCGTCATCATTTCCGTATCTTGGTGTCCTGTTGAGGAATAACTGTCTTATATCTTCTCTGCCTTCAAAATTGCTATCCAGGATATCAAGCAATTCACCCATGGTGAGCCTCTTATCTTCAAATACATGCTTCTTTATGGAGGACAAGCTGTCAGTCAATGTGCCAATGCCCACTCCTTGTATATACCTGGTATTATATCTGGCGCCCCCCGCGTTATAATCTTTGCCTTTCTTTATGCAATCGTCGGTTATAATCGAAAGGAATGGACATGGCATCAAATCTGCATATAATTTTTCTATGACGTTGTTTCCTCTGATTTTAATATTTATAAAGTGATGCAGCTGCTTTTTGAAAGCTTCGAAAAGTTCCTCAAAGGTCTTAAATTCTCTTGGATCCCCTGTCTCTATACCTATTTTTTTGCCCGTTCTCGGATCTACACCATTATGAAGCGTTATTTCAAGAACCTTAACCAGATTAAAGTATCCTGTCAGTATATATGCTTCTTTTCCGAAGGCTCCTGTCTCAACGCATCCGGAGGTTCCTCCGCATCTTGCATCTTCAATGGATTTGCCTGCCCTCAACATCTCCTCTATAACCACATCCGCGTTGAATATGGAAGGCTGGCCAAATCCTGTAGCAACAATCTTCAATGCCCTCTT
>DUSG01000223.1 GCA_012842725.1 Clostridiales bacterium | reverse complement strand
GGTTGTACCAGAGCCAATTATAATATACCTTCCGGTGAAAGGCATGAGTTATGCAGAGGCCTTCATGCAGAGCAAAATGCAATAATTCAGGCTGCGGTTTTCGGTATAGCCATTGAAGGTGCAACCATTTATACAACATTATCTCCATGCATACTGTGTACAAAAATGATAATAAATTCTGGAATAAAAAGGATAGTATTGAGGGAACACTATAATGACCCTCTAGCTATCGAAATGCTTGAAGAATCCGGTATTATAGTTACAAAAATGGGTTAAAGGTTTAACTAATAAATGGACAAAAGAACGTATATTTATAATACAGTGAATAATTTCAGACTTTATAGTAATACCAAAGCAATTAGAAAGCGCTAACTTACATAAACTGCCAATGTATCTGTTAAGTGGTGTAGCTGCTAAAACATAGAATTATTATAAAAGTCAGTGTTTTTAGTGTTTTTCGTGGTTTCAAAATTAATTAGAAAGAAAATTTTACATCAGGTTATTTTGATGAAAAAGTAAAAAATAATAGGGGGAGAACTGATAAAACCTGAAAAATACAAGTTTGACAATGCCAAGCATTTGCTTTAAAATGAAAATATTGGACAGAGTATTAATTTTTACTCAGGAGTGATATGATGAAGAACTTGATTATGGCTTTTGCAATACCAGCCATATTTGCCTATTGTGTTACTCCTTTTGTGAAGCAGTGGGCGGAGAAAGTGAAAGCCATAGATGTACCAAAAGATAATAGAAGAGTTCATAAGAAACCAACTCCTTTACTTGGCGGGTTATCTATATATTTTGCTTGTATTGTAGGAATGTTGTTGTATCTGCCACTCAATAAGAAGATTGTTGGGGTTTTGATTGGGGCAACCATTATTGTTATATGTGGCTATTTCGATGACAAGAAACCTCTTTCACCTAAGGTAAAATTTGCTGTTCAGATATTGGCAGCCATTATAGCCATGTATTGTGGTGCAAGGATAGACAGGATAACCAATCCACTGGATTTTATATTTGATGCTCAGTGGATAGAGTTAGGAGTGCTTGCTTATCCTGTGACCGTATTTTGGATTGTAGGCTTAACAAATGCCTTCAATCTGATAGATGGTCTTGACGGATTGGCGGCAGGTTTATCAGTTATATCGTCATTGACTCTTATGGTTGTAGCTTTGCTTACAGGACCTGAAAGCCCATATATCATAACAATGACTGCAATACTTGCAGGCTCCATTCTCGGTTTTCTGCCTTATAACTTTAACCCTGCCAAGATATTCATGGGAGACACAGGAGCCATGTTTTTAGGATATATGCTTTCGGTGATTTCCGTTTTAGGGGTTTTGAAGAGCGCTGCTGCCTTATCCATGCTGGTTCCTATCTTTGCAATGGGTTTGCCTATATTTGATACCCTGTTTGCAATCATCAGGAGATTTGCCAATGGCAAATCGGTGGTAGAAGGTGATAAAGGACACCTGCATCATAGGTTGTTAGATAAGGGATATAGCCAAAAGAAAGCTGTTTTGACCTTGTATTCTATTAGCGCTATTTTAGGTGCAGGAGCCGTAGCTTTAGTGGAGACAAAACTGAAAACGGCATATATACTTGTATTTGTGGTTTTTCTATTAGCCTCTATGGGGGTAAAGTATTTGGGATTGTTAGAAACAGGAGACACTCGTAATAAATATGACGCTTAAAAAATTGAAAAAACAGCACGGCCTGAAAATGGCTGTGCTTTTTTTAGGAGGAAAGTATGATCAAAATTCTTTCGGTATTTGGTACACGACCGGAGGCCATAAAAATGGCCCCATTAATCAATCTAATGCAAAAGAATCAGCATTTTCAATGTGTAGTCTGTGTTACAGCACAGCATAGACAGATGCTGGATCAGGTTCTGGACATTTTTCAGATAAAACCTGATTTTGATCTTGATATAATGAAAGACAGACAGAGTTTGACAGATATAATGGTGAATTCCCTTACCGGCTTAGATAACGTCATAAAGGAAGTAAAACCGGATATGCTGCTGGTCCATGGTGATACATCCACTACTTTTTCAGGTGCTTTGGCTGCTTTTTACAATAAAGTTTTGCTGGGCCATGTGGAAGCAGGTCTCAGGACCTTCAATAAATATTTCCCTTTTCCTGAAGAGATGAACAGGAAGCTTACAGGCGTATTGACAGATATGCATTTTGCTCCTACTGCAAATTCAAAGAAAAACCTGATAAATGAAGGAGTTTCCGAGAACAGTATTTTTGTGACGGGAAATACGGTGATAGACGCTTTAAAGACTACGGTAGATAAGGATTATGTGTTTGTCAATCCTATGCTTAAAGGATTGGATTATAATAACAGGCGAGTAATATTGGTCACAGCCCATAGAAGGGAAAATCTAGGTCAACCGCTGAAGAACATATGCTTTGCTATAAAAAACATAGTGGAAAATTATAAGGATGTAGAAGTGGTTTATCCCGTTCATATGAATCCTGCTGTCAGAGATACCGTTTACTCAATATTAGGAGCACAGGACAGGGTTCATCTTATAGACCCAATAGATGTTCTGGAGATGCACAATCTGATGAATAGATGTTATCTGGTCTTGACGGATTCAGGCGGCCTTCAGGAAGAAGCTCCTTCTTTAGGGAAACCGGTTCTGGTACTTCGC
>DUSG01000222.1 GCA_012842725.1 Clostridiales bacterium | reverse complement strand
GAATAATGCCTTTCCACTTCTTTCAGCAGATTCTCCTTGCTGCCGAAATAATAATTGATTGAAGCCACATTGACCCCTGCTGTTTCCGTAAGCTCTCTTATGGTCACGTCGCCCTTTGAACCCACCATGTCTATGGCATATTGGAGTATTCTGCTTTTTGTATCAAGTTCCTTATCATTCATGGCAAATACCCTCATTTTTTATAATTGATTAATACATTGGTGAAAATCCAATTTCATTATATAATGTACGGCATGAATTTTAAAGCCATAATCTTGCAGAGCTTTCAGAGGGGGATGCTGCTCAAACAGGAGCAAGCATCCCCCTTCACCGCCTTTATTTATTATACCCCACCTGCAATTTTTTGTGCTTTGGCAACAGCTCTTTTTATTTCTTCGTATCCCGTACAACGGCAAATATTAGATGACAGCCATTCCTTGATGGTATGGTCGTCGGCGTCCGGAACCGTATTCAGCATGGCATGGGCATTCATTATAAACCCTGGGGTACAATAGCCGCATTGGAAGGCAGATTCCTCCACAAAAGCTCTCTGTATGGGTGTATCCTTCAATCCTTCTATTGTGGTTATCTCATGGCCTTCTGCCTCAACAGCCAATATTATGCAGGATTTTACCGGTTTCCCATCCATTAGTACAGTACAAGCGCCGCAATCTCCGTTTTCACATCCCGGTTTGGCTCCTGTAAGACCTAACTTTTCTCTCAATACATACAGCAATGTATCGTTAGGGCTGACAACTGCCTTTCTCATCTGGCCGTTTATCCTTAAAACTAATTGGGTATAGCCTTTATAACTTTTCATTTTACTTCGCCCCACTTTTCCAAAATCTTTTCCAAACTCATTTCAAACAAAGCCTTCCTATATTCTGCAGTTGCCAGGTTATCCTCCTTGACGGATGCCGGGATAAACCTATATACATTGTTGATTATTTCAACTGTATTTGGAGTGCCGTTTACATATTTCTCAAGTTCATAGGACCTGAAGGGAAACGCGCACAACCCGCTTACGGCTATTTTGATTCCTTCTTCGTCTTTGATGGAGGCGATGTGAAGCAAGGGATAATCTATTTCAGAGGTTCTTACCTTTCTTATGCTCTGATATTTGCTGTTTTTGAATTTTCCTGCAACTTTGAATCCTACCACAAATTCACCTGCAGAAAGGGACAACCTTTTATTAAAGGCTTCATTCAATGGAAGAGCTTTTTTGCCGTTGATACCGGCTATATACACCTGTGCATCATACAACAGGAAGGGTAATAATGCTTCTCTGTAGGGTAATCTTCCGCAAATATTGCCGCCCAGTGTTATCCTGTTCCTTATGGTGTGATCTCCTATAGTTCTGACCACTTCGCCAATGAAAGGAAAAACTTTTGCTTCCGCAGCCTCATTCAATGTCATGTTGGCACCGAAATATATTCCGTCTTCATCTTCCCTGTATCCATTCATCTCTTTAATGTTTTTTAGGTCTATGAGGGCATCAAACTTTAGAGTTCCTTTTCTGGCCATGGTGATGACTTCAGTCCCACCGCTGAAGTATAGAGGATTTTTACCGTCTTTTTGCAGCTGGGCATAAACTTCTGCCGCTTCTTTTATATCATCAGGCCTGTAATATTCAAAATCAAAACTGATCATCCGTTATCCCTCCTTTTTTTCCATAGGCTTTCAGGCGTCAGTGGCAAATGATTATAAGGCACTCCCAAAGCCCTTGACAATGCATTTGCCAATGCGCCCGGTATGCCTATGACTCCCTGCTCTCCCAAACCTCTTGCACCATAAGGTCCGTCTCCCTGAGGTGTCTCAACGAAATCCACCAGATATTCAGGGGCATCTCCTATCCTTAATGTTTTGTAGCTCCTTAAATCCCTGTTTAATACCTGACCTCTGTCGTTAAACTCAAATCCTTCCTGCTTTGAAAAGGACAGAGCCATAGCCATGCCTCCCATTATCTGTCCTCTGGCCATGGTAGGATTAATCAGCTTCCCGACATCCATGGTACATGCAGCCTTTAAAATTCTGTAACTGCAATCTTTAGGATCCACTTCCACTTCAACGGCTTCTGCCCCTAAAGTCCATTCCAATGCAGGATTGCCTTTTCCTGTATCCGGGTCGATACCTGTAAGCCTTCTGGATATATATTTGCCTCTGCCTATTACCTGGCCTCCTATAGCATTGCCGTCGGGATAAACATAACCTAATGCCACATCTTTCACCGGCAATCCTATATGCTCCTCATCCTTTACAAATACCCTGCCGCCCCATACATGCAGATCCTCTTCAGGGCATTTTAATACCTGCGCTGCTGTATGTTTAATCTGGGCAATGGCATCTTCGCATGCAGACAATATGGCTCTCCCGCCCATCATCAAGCCTCTGCTGGCTGCAGTGGCCCAATCATGGGGTGATGTGGAAGTATTGACATCCATAATGACATGTACCTGGTCTACATCTATGCCGAATTTTTCTGCGGCTATCTGTGCAAAAGCCGTTTTGATACCCTGTCCTATTTCAACGACACCACAATGCACATTGATGCTGCCATCCTCATTAAATGTAATTATGGCACCTGCATCCGTGTTTGTAGGCATAGCGGGTGCTTTCCACAAACAACCGAAACCTTTTGCCCTGATTTTTCCGTCTTCTGCTATTATTCTCGTACCTTCATTCCAGCCTATCATCTCTGCAGTTCTTCTGATGCAGGCTTTCAAATCTCCCGTATTGGAATCCATAACGCTCTGGGTTGGAGTTGTATCTCCTTTTGCTATGGCATTTTTCAGCCTGAGCTCTACAGGATCCATGTGAAGTTTATCTGCAAGTATATCCATGGCTCTCTCTATGACGAAAGCAAGTTCAATGTGCCCAAATCCTCTATAAGCCGTAGCAAAAGGATGATTAGTATATACGCATAAGGAATCGCACCATACATTAGGAATTCTGTAAGGACCTGTACAGCCGATAGCTGCAGCCCTGCTTATATTGACGGCATAATCCGCATATGCTCCGCTGTCAAACATAAACAAAATCTCCGCTGCCATCAATTCCCCTTCTTTAGTTGCACCAAGCCGAATTTTGGCTTCCAACCCTATATGGCCCGGTGAAGTGATCATATCCTGGTCCCTGGTATTTACAAGCTTTACTTTCCTGCCTTCCACTGCTTTTGAAAGCAGATAAACCAGGCCTTCTAACTGCATTCCGGCTTTGCCGCCATAACCTCCGCCTATTGCATGAGATATTACTGTCACCTTTCCCGGATCAACTCCAAAATACGCTCCCATAAGATTTTTTACTACAAACGGTGCTTGGGTCGTAGAATGTATCACTATTCTTCCGTCTCCCAGTATCTCAGCTACGGCTGCCCTTGTCTCCATGGCAACATGATCGCTTGGAGGGAAAGAAAATGTTTCTTCTATTATTACATCACTTTTTTCAAATCCTTCTTTTATATCACCTTTTCTTATCTTAGTTCTGTTCGCTATATTAGTTCCTGGCTCAGGCTTAATGGCGTCTATATGAGCATATTGGTCCATTTCTTCGTGTATGAGTACAGCAGATTCAGCCAACGCTTCTGTCGGTGAGTTGATAACCTCCAAAGGTTCATATTCCACTTTTATGGCTTCCACTGCATCATCGGCTTCTCTCTGGCTGTCTGCTACCACCGCCGCAACCGGTTCACCGAAATATCTTACCTTATCGATAGCCAGTGGAGGCTTATCTCCCAGATATATGCCAAAGCGGTAAGGCAAATCTTTTCCCGTCAGTACTGCCCTTACTCCCGGCATCTTGATAGCCTCAGATATGTCGATGCTCTTTATTCTGGCATGAGCAAAAGTGCTTGTTTTTATAGCCCCGTACAGCAAGTCCGGACTGCTATAATCGTTAAGGTATTTTAAACGTCCTTCCACTTTGTCCTTCGCTTCTCTTCTAACTACAGATATGCCTATGCTGCCCATAAAAACACCTCCCTGATTGAAATAATTTAACATTTATATATATATTCTCTATTAACAATAATTTTCCTTTTCTTTTGGTATTCAAAATAAAAATGTATTGCCACCTTTCGATATATTTTTCAAGGCAGCAATACATCCTTCAAAATTATAATCTCATTTGACCTGTCATATCTTTGCTCTTCTGATATTCTTCCAGCAAGGACGGATTGTCTTTCAGAATCAGTTCCACCAGCTGTTGAACAATATTTATATGCCCGGAAGTTTTCGGTAAGTTCTCAATATATTTATTTATACACTGGGGTTTGGCCATATTGGTAAGTTTCAGGAAATTAAACAGTATATCCACTCTTCCCATGGTTATTTCGTCATCTTTTTTGCCCAGCACTTCCTGAATCCTATTATATAAAAAGGCTGCCAGCTCAAAATGGTTGGAAAAAGGTGTAGACTGTCTGCTTACCCTCTCATTAAAAGCCTTTTGTAATCTTTTTAATGCGATTTCACCGGACAGAATCAACCCATTAAGCTCATCCAATATCTCATATTCGTCTCTCGAAAGCTTTCCGCTCATAGGCTTATAAACCAAATCATGCTCAACTTCAGCCCAAGCATGCATAAGCACCGTCGCAATTTGAATTTCAATCAGTGCATCCCAATGGTTCTTTCTGTCATCACCGTAATGTTCAGGCTTCAATCTGACCCTATAGTGGGTGGCATGATATCCGGAGAAAATTTTTTTATATATACCTGAACCGCCATTTGGTTCTTGATCCTGGGGAAATTCTTTCACTTCAACAACTTCAAAGGTGGATCTGATGAATTTCTCCACTTCTTCCTTATCCCCGGGAAAGTAAATGGCAATCCTTACTCCCGCTAAGTCTACAATATCCTCATATATTTCTTCAATATTTTTATATTTATGTTTTTCATTCCTCTTAATCAACTTTTCTTTAAGTTTGTCAGGTCTTTTAGCTCTATATGTTACAATGGCTCTTATTCCGGCCGTCTCCAATTCATTTTCACAAATTTGGGCACATATTTTTGAAGCCCTTTCATAGTAATCCAGGTCTCTTATGTATTGTTCCAAAAACCTGCTTAAAACTTCCATATATACACCTCACTATAGTATGGCCTTTACATATATTATAGCATTACTATTGAAAAGATGATAATAAGCTTTTATTGACATTAACGTCCTAATTGCCTTAAACTAGAACTAATAAAGTACAACCCGGGTTTTCTGCAAGATTCATCGCTTTTCAGCATATTTCATCATATTGGACCTAACCATGTTTCGCAGAAAGTCATAAAAACATCCCCCATCGTAAAAAATAGAGTATACTTGTTGAGACGGTTCATCATGGAAATTTACATAGAGTTAAAGCCTTATAATCTCGTTGTGTTTTTTAATATTATTAAAAGGAGGGAATTATCATGGTAAATTTCGATGCGCATCCTCTTATTAATAAAATTAAAGACACTAAGGAAGTATTCTGGATAAACCCTGACTATGAACCCAAAAGTATTCAAAGTGTAGAAGGTCTTACAATAGAGGATATGAATGAAGCGGAAGAAAGACTTAAGCGCTTTGCCCCATATATAGAGGCTGAGTTCCCTGAAACAAGCGAAAGCAAAGGCATTATAGAATCTCCGTTAGCGGAAATAAATAATATGAAAACTTCCATGGAGAATATAAATAATACTTCCACTAAAGGAAGGCTATTGTTAAAATGCGACAGCCACCTTCCCATATCCGGTTCCATAAAAGCCAGAGGCGGTATCTATGAAGTACTTAAACATGCAGAGGATTTGGCTGTATCAGAAGGGATGCTGTCTTATGATGATAACTACAGTATATTGAAAGAACAAAAATTTAAAGAGTTCTTTTCACGCTATAAGATAGCTGTAGGTTCTACAGGCAATCTAGGGTTAAGCATAGGGATAATGGGTGCGGCTCTTGGTTTCAAAGTTACCGTCCATATGTCCGCTGATGCAAGACAGTGGAAAAAGAATCTGCTTAGAAGAAAAGGAGTAACGGTAATAGAATATGAATCGGACTACAGTAAAGCCGTGGAAGAAGGAAGAAAGCAGTCTGAAATGGATCCTTCAAGCTATTTTGTTGATGATGAAAACTCCAAAACTTTATTTATAGGATACTCTGTAGCTGCATTAAGATTGGCAAATCAGCTTAAAGATATGGGAATCAAGGTAGATGAAGATCATCCTTTGTTTGTATACCTGCCTTGTGGAGTAGGCGGAGGACCGGGAGGCGTTACTTTTGGATTAAAGATTCTCTTCGGCCCCAACGTACATTGTTTCTTTGCAGAACCTACCCATTCTCCATGCATGTTGGTGGGAATGCTCACAGGCCTTCATAATAAAATATCGGTTCAGGATTTGGGTATTGACAATATAACCGAAGCTGACGGTTTAGCGGTAGGCAGACCGTCCGGATTTGTCGGCAAAGCAATGGAGAAAATACTAAGCGGCATATTTACAGTGGAAGATAGCAGGCTTTACAAATATCTTTCCATACTGATGGATACTGAAAAAATAAATATTGAACCTTCTGCCGCAGCAGGCTTCCAAGGTCCAATATGGCTCATGTCAAGTCCTGAAGGTAAAGAATATATAGAATCCATGAAATTAAAGGATAAAATGGATAACGCCGCTCATATCGTATGGGCTACAGGAGGCAGCATGGTACCTGATACAATAATGATGAGTTATTATCATAAAGGCAAAACAATAAGATAAAAAGTGGAGTCAGATGACTCCACTTTATTTCAGCATCCTCATGGCTTCTGCAATCCTTGGTATTACCTGCTTTTTCCTTGATACTAAATCCTTTACAAATGTACCTTGGCATGCTTCTACGTTAAAGGACAAAGGTATAATGCTTGAATTTGCGCTGCGATATAAAAGATATGAACCTTCCTTTATTATATCTGTAATCATCAGAAGCGTAAGGTAATATCCTTTATCTGTATAAACCTTATCCATAAAATTGATAAATTCATCTTTCCTACTGAATACACTGTCGATATCCAAAGTAAATACTTGTCCAATGCCTACTTTTCCCAGTTCCATATGGAAATCCTTGAAATCCCTGTAGAAGATCTCTTCTATGCTATAACCTTCCAAGGAAGTTCCGGCTTT
>DUSG01000221.1 GCA_012842725.1 Clostridiales bacterium | reverse complement strand
TAGTTGATGGGGTTACCAAGCTTGGCAAGCTTGAGTATAAGACAAAAGAAGAGCAACAAGCTGAAAATCTAAGAAAGATGTTTATTGCTATGGCAAAGGATATAAGAGTTATCCTTATAAAACTTGCAGACAGGCTTCACAATCTTAGGACATTAAAATATATGGATTTGAATAAGCAATATGAAAAAGCAAAGGAAACATTGGAAATCTATGCACCTATAGCCCATAGGCTAGGAATATATAAAATTAAATGGGAAATGGAAGATTTAGCCCTCAGGTATATTGACCCTAAAGGCTATTATGACTTGGTTGAAAAGGTTGCAAAGAAGAGAAAAGAAAGAGAAGAATACATTAATTACGTGATAGATACTCTGAAAAATAAAAATTTAGAAATGGGCATAGAAGCACAAATAGAAGGGCGTCCTAAAAATTTTTACAGCATATATAAAAAAATGGTCCAACAGAATAAGACTTTTGAACAGATATTTGATCTTACAGCCATTAGGGTAATTGTGGATACTGTAAAAGATTGTTATGGAGTATTGGGAATAGTTCATACATTATGGAAACCAATACCAGGAAGATTTAAAGACTATATTGCCATGCCTAAGCCTAATATGTATCAATCTTTGCATACAACAGTTATTGGTCCGGATGGTGAACCTATTGAAGTTCAGATTAGAACTTGGGACATGCATAGAACAGCTGAGTATGGAATAGCAGCGCACTGGAAATATAAGGAAGGAAAAGCATCGCAGAATGAATTTGATGAGAAATTGCAATGGCTAAGGCAAATGTTAGAATGGCAAAATGAGGTCAGAGATACAAAAGAATTTATGGAAACTTTAAAAATTGATTTAGTAATAGACGAAGTGTATGTTTTTACTCCTAAAGGTGATGTAATAGATCTTCCTGTAGGCTCTACTCCGATTGATTTCGCATATAAAATTCATAGTGCTGTAGGCAATAAATGTATTGGAGCTAAAGTAAACGGAAAAATTGTACCTTTGGATTATGAATTGCAAAATGGTGATATAGTCGAAATAATAACTTCAGCAAGTTCAAATGGTCCAAGCCGAGATTGGCTTAAGATTGTAAAAAGTTCTCAGGCAAAAAATAAAATAAGACAATGGTTTAAGAAGGAAAAAAGAGAAGAAAATATTATAAAAGGAAAAGAACTTCTCGATAAGGAAATAAAAAGACTATCAACAAGCTTATCAATAAACATAAAAAATGAATGGCTTGAAAATATTTGTAAAAGGATCGGTTTTCAGTCTTTGGATGACTTATATGCATCTTTGGGTTATGGCGGTCTTACTTTAAATCAAGTAATGACTAGACTTAAAGATGAAATAAGAAAGAATCACAAGATTGATATTAAAGAAGAGGAACAGTTAGAGAAAAAGATATTAAAGCCTGGTCATACCAGAAGAAAAAAATCAAATACAGGTATAAAGGTGAAAGGAATTGAAAATATCCTTGTTAGATTTTCGAAATGTTGCAATCCTGTTCCTGGTGATGAGATTATAGGATATATAACTAAAGGAAGGGGAGTATCTATACACAGAAAGGATTGTCCTAATACAAAAGATTTACTTGTAGAACCAGAAAGAATAATAG
>DUSG01000220.1 GCA_012842725.1 Clostridiales bacterium | reverse complement strand
GTATGATTATTAATTATATATTTAAATTATACCATAACTATTATCAATTAGATTTATGACTCATTCTGACACAATACGACCTTATTTTTTAAATCTATTGAGTTTTTCCAAAAAAAGCTATACAATCAATATAATAAAAATATTTAAAAGGGAGGATATTTATGGCAATTGCATGGACTCCTAACTTGTCGGTTGGTGTTGAACATATTGATAATCAACATAAAATTTGGTTCGAAAAGGCCAATGAATTGTTCGAAGCAGGAAAAGCACAGAGAGCAAAAGAATACATAGATACAATGATTGATTTCTTGGATGAATATACAAAACAACACTTTAAAGATGAAGAAGAATACATGGAAAAAATCGGCTATCCTGAAATAGATGCTCAAAAAAAAGCTCATGCCAGCTTTGTCAAAGATCTTGCCAAACTAAAGAGCGATTATAATGAGTCCGGTGGTAATATACTGGTTATAATTAATGCAAATAAAATGGTTGTAAACTGGCTCACAAATCACATTACAAGCATGGACAAAAAAATTGGCGATTATGTAAGAACGCTTAAGTAACAATTCTATGAAAATAGCCTTAATGTTATAAGGGATTGCATGCCAAAATCCGGCTTGCAATCCCTTATAATTTTATGACAAGCTAAACATAAAAAGTCAATTTACAGAAAACTTGAAACATCTTAGAAGCTCTTCTCAGCTTTTCTAAATTCTCTCCACGGGTACCCATATTTCACAATAATAATCTTCTGGGTTTCCCTGAGGTGGAGTATACATTTCAATATTATAGTTTCCTGCTAGTTTATATTCCTTACAGCTTGGCAACCATTCACTCCATATTCTTGTATTAACATCCTGTATTGACTTAGGCAATGGACCTCTGCATGGAAATACTGCCCATGTTCCGGCAGGAATTACTCTGGTTACATAACCTTCAGGAACCTCATTCCACGGTAAATAGTTGTCTGCAATGAGATAATCAAATTTTTTCCCATCATTATCCATGCATATTCCGTACATTCCACAAACTATTTTGTTGTCTCCGCTCTCCATATGTTCCTTCCAAAACTTTGGAACCTCATCATAAGAAGTCTCAATGTCAAAGGTTCTTACTTTCCCCATAACAGTAAATTGTGCCTTTTCAACAATCTTATACTCCGGCATTGTACCACCCTCCAATGTTAATTTTATTCTGATTCGTGCAAATGATTTTAGTTTTGCACCCTTCAATTTAGCTGCCGAAGGAGAAATGCCGTGAAACTTGGTAAACGCACGGGTAAAACTGTCAGGAGAATCATAACCATATTTTATTGCAACATCTATTACCTTAGCATCTGATTTGGAAAGCTCTTCTGCTGCTATGCTAAGCCTACGATTTCTAATATACTCTCCTACAGTAAAACCACAAAGTATATAGAAAATTCTCTGAAAATGAAATGCTGAAACGCATGCTTTTGCAGCAATATCTTGAATATCCATTTCCTCTGTAAGATTTTCCTCAATATAGTCAATTGCTTTTTGAATACCTTCTATCCACCCAATCATACTACAAATCTCCTTTCGGCTGTGGCTTCATTATATCATTCATCTTAAAGTAGTACCCGACTTTTAATGCCGTTTATTGCAAGTTTAGTATCTCTTATCTCCAAAATTTTACCGTATCTTTTTTGTCTTCTATGTTATAAGCAACAATACTACTTAATAAATCATAATCCACTTTATCTTTCCATTTGATTCTAAACAGCTGATTTGTATAGGAATATCCAGCTTTCTCAATTTCCTTCTCGAAATGCTTAATGGCAGCTGGTTCAGGTGCTACAGCTATATGCCCCTTAGCAATACTAAAGGCAATAATAAAAGTTCCATGGTCGGTAAACATTGGTTGATTCCACTTGATTTCTTCTTT